>JADLFF010000059.1 GCA_020845735.1 Dehalococcoidia bacterium | reverse complement strand
GTGGAGCTGGACGACCTGCTGGCGCAGTCCGACATCGTGACGATCCACATGACGCTGACCGAGGCGAACCGCGGGTTCCTCGGGGCGGCGCAGTTCGAGAAGATGAAGCCCACGGCGTACCTCGTGAACTGCGCGCGCGGCGCGCTGGTCGACGAGCAGGCGCTCTACGACGCCGTCGAGGCGGGCACGATCGCGGGGGCGGCCATCGACGTGTTCAGCGTCGAGCCGGCCGTCGGCAACGTGCTGACCACCTCTGACCGGATCATCGTCACGCCGCACCTCGCGGCGTCCACCGCCGAGGCGCAGACCCGCGCCGCGATCGACACCGCTGAGGAAGTGCTGGCCGTCCTCGATGGGCGCCCGGCGCGGTTCGCGGTGAACGTGCCGAGCGTGGACCCCGAGACCATGGCCGTGATCGGGCCCTACCTCGATGCCGCGCAGCTGGCGGCCAGCCTGGCGCGGCAGCTTGCCGAGGGCCGCCTCGAGCGGGTGGTGATCACCTACTACGGTGAGATTGCGAACCACGAGACCGGCCCGCTGCGCGCCTCCGTGATCACGGGGCTGCTGCGGGGCATCAGCGACGAGAAGCTCTCGATCGTGAACGCGGCGCGCGTTGCCGAGCAGCACGGCATCCGCATCGACGAGGACCACGCGCCCGCGCGGCCCCCGTACTCCAACCTCGTGAGCGTGACCGTGCACAGCACCGACGGCGGCCCCCACGAGGTCCGCGTCGACGCCACGCACACCTCGCAGGGCGCGAGCGCCGTCTCCGTCGCCGGCTTCGAGGGCATGGAGCTGGCGGCGAAGAGCTCGCCGTACGCCCTCGCGGTGGTGAACGTGGACAAGCCCGGGATGGTCGGCAGCGTTGGGACGCTGCTCGGTCAGTGGGACGTGAACGTGAACTACATGAGCGTGTCGGCCTCGAACCGGGAGAACCGTGCGCTGATGGTCCTCGGGATCAACAGGCCGCTGACCGAGGCCGAGAAGCAGTCCGTCTCGGGGCTGCCGAACATCTTCTCGGTGACCCTGCTCGACCTCGGACTGGACTAGGCGCGCCTCTCAAGGGGCGACGTCGAGCAGGAAGCAGCCCCAGTTCGGGCCGCTTGAGGCGGTGAGCAGCCAGCGCCCTGCCCTCGGCGGGACGAGCGTGGCGACGAACCCTGCACCCGTCGGACCGTTCTGCTCGTCGAGGCCGTACACGCTGCCGATGACCACGTAGTCGTAGGTCTGCCGCGGATCATCGAGATAGGTCAGCTCGAGGCGGAGCGGGTCGTCGATCCACCGGAGGTCGGCCGGCTGGTGCAGCGGCGTGAAGCCGAACTTCGACGTGCGGTCTGCGAGCGGCGCGTCGCTGAATCCAGCAGACACGACGAACTCGCCGGAGCGTGCCCTTCCGGCCAGAGGCACGCATCGCCGGTCCTCCGTCCAGCGCTCCCATGGCAGGGACGAGGTGCGCGGGAAGGTGGGGGCGATCTCGTGCGGCGGCGGCAGCGAGGGGTACTCGGCGCCCCGTTGTTCCGCCTCCACGATGCTCGTCGCGCGACTCGCGCCCGGGACGTCCTCGGGCAGCACGAAGCAGCCCCAGTTGCGCCCGGCGTTGGCGACGACGAGCCACGCGCCCTCGGTGGGCGGGAGGGCGAGGGGCACCAGCCAGGAGGGCGGCTCGGCGGAGCGGTCGAGGGCGGTGAGCGCCTCGTAGAGGTGCGTCGCAGCCGGATCGGCCAGCGAGCGGAACCGCACCACCAGCGGCGAGTTGAACCCACGACGCGCCTCGGCGGGGTCGATGGGCACGAGGCGCACATCGGGGCGGCCTGCCGCCCAGCCGCCGGGGTCGAGCGTGAAGCCTCCGGAGCGCGCTGTGGCGGCGCGTGAGGCCTCGACGCAGCGGTACGCAGCCGGCGCTTCCGGCGGAGCGAAGCCGGCCACCCAGGCCGCCGCCTCCGCCTCGGCGGCCGCGAGCGAGGGCGGGGCGGTGCGACTCGGGGCGATGGGCTGTGGCGCGCCGGGGAAGTCCGGAGCGGAGCCGCGAGGGCGGTACACCTCGGGGGCGGGAGTGGCGGCGGAAGTGGCGGGCGGAGTGGCGCTCGTTGCGGCCTCGAGAGGGGCCGGGACGGGCGACGCCCGTGGTCCCGAGGCAGGCTCGGCAGTGCACGCCGAGAGCAGGAGGAGCAACGCGACGGCTCGGGGCAGCATGCGCACCTCCTGCCGAGGGAACGCGCGCGACCGCCCCTCGGATGGGTCAGTCGACGAGGTTGAGGACCATGCCCGTGCCCAGCTTCGGGTAGAAGAACGTGGCTTTCCTCGGCATGAGCTCGCCGGCATCGGCGACCGCGAGGATCTGCGAGACCCGGGTCGGGTTCACGAGGAAGCCGAGCACGTTGTGGCCCGTCTCGGTGCGACGCCACGCCTCGTCCACGTCCTCCGTGTAGGTGACCTGCGCGCCGCCCTCGAGGTCCGCCTCGCTGAGGCCGAGGACCGGCTTGAGGATCGTCTCGGTGAGCACGGAGACATCGAGCCCTCGCGAGGCGGGAGACCAGGTGGAGGGCATCGCGCGCTCGATCGCCTCGTGGGAGCGCGCGGTGAGGACGTGGAGGTGCTGCTCCTCGGCGCCGAGGAGCCCGAACGTGGGGAGCTTGCCCGCGTTGGCCTGCACACGGCCCCAGAGCCGATGGATGGCCGTGCCGTCCCAGGACTTCGGCGTGATGTTGTCGACCACGTAGAGCTCGGACAGCCGCGCGAGGAGATCCGCGGGCCGCTGATCGAGCTTCACGAGCCGGTGGATCGGCAGCACGATGAGGCCCGGGTCCTCCTCGGCGACGAGACCCATGAGGACCCAGCCGCTCGCCTCGGTGCGCTGTTCGGCCTCGTAGGCCAGCGCCGTCGCGTAGCGATGGTGGCCGTCGGCGATCGTGATGTCGGAGGCCGCGAGCACGCCCGTCAACGCCTCGAGGGGCGCGGGGTCCGAGACCACCCAGAGGCGGTGCGCGTCACCTCGACCGTCCGTGGCTGAAAAGTCGGGTGTGCGTGCCGTGACGCCCTCGATGATCGCGCCGGCGACGCCGTGCGGGTCGCGGAACATCCCGAAGACCGGGCTGACGTTGGCGTTGGTGGCGCGCATGAGGGCGAGGCGCTCCTCGCGAGGGCCGGACATCGTCGCCTCGTGTGGGCGCACGACGCCGTCCTCGGGGGGGTGGAGGCGGACACGAGCGAAGAAGCCGCGCCGCGAGTGCAGGCCGCCCTGCACCGAGAAGCGCTGCTCGTAGACGTAGTAGGCCGGTGCATCGTCGCGGCGCAGCACGCCCTCGGCGAGCCACGCCTCGAGGAGCCGCCCGGCGTGGGCGAAGCGCTCGCCCTCGGGGCCACGCGGCGCCTCTACTCGCGCGACGTTGTAGGGCGAGCGCTCGTGGAGGGCGCGCACATCGTCCTCGGAGACCACGTCGTACGGGGGTGCGACCACATCGTCGCCGCGGACGCGCGCGGGGTCGTAGCGGAGGCCACGGAAGGGCTTGATCTCGGTGATGGGGGACTCCTCGTGCGCCGCGCAGCCCTCGAGGGGTGGCGGGGCGGATCCGGTAGTGAGGAACGTAGTCTACCGATAGACTCGCGAGGAACCAGACCGGTGCGGGCCGGCGCCGGGCGTCCTCGATGGGCGCGCCGGGCCTCGATGCTCGCTTCGCGCCGCGAATCGAGGGTCGATGCGCTACTGCGTGTTCTGTGAGATCGCCGCGCATCGAGAGCCGGCGGACATCATCGCGGAGACCGAGCACTCGATGGTGTTTCGGAACCGCCTGCGCTGGGTGCCCGTGATGCTGCTCGCGATCCCGAAGGAGCACCGCTCGCAGGCCGAGCTGTGGGCCGACATGGGCGAGGTGGGCGAGCTGGCCGTGCGCGTGGCGCAGGAGCAGTGCCCTCGGGGGTTCCGATTGCTGTCCAACTCCGGCTACGACGGGATGCAGTCGCAGGACCACGCTCACGTGCACATCATCGGGGGGCAGTTCCTCGGCGAGTACGCGTAGCCCGCGAGGGTTCATCGCGCGCCACCCCTCGGCAGCCAGCGCCAGGCGACGAGCAGCAGCAGGCTCCCGGCGAGCAAGGTCGTGCCGAGGCTCGCCGCGGTCAGGCCGACCACCTCGGCGAGCAGCCCGAGCCCGAGGGTGATCGGCAGCAGGCCAGTCAGCGAGTTGACCGCCGTCACCGCGCCCGGCCGTCCTGAGGCCGTCGTGAGCGCCGAGGCGCGTGCGACCGGCCAGAGCATCGCGAACAGGAACGAGATGACCGCCCCCAGCGCGAACCGCGTCGCGTCACCGGGGAGCAGGAACCACATCGGCGAGAGCGCGAGCAGGATGACGTTGTTCGCGATGAGGAGCCGGCGGGGGGCCACCCCGGACAGCCAGCGCTCGAGGGTGAGCACGCCCGTGAGCGAGCACCCCGTCGTGACCGCGACGTAGACCCCGACCTGCTGCTGGCTCATCCCCGCACTGTCGACGAGCCAGACGCTCCGGTACACGACCGGCGCCTCGAACGCGTAGAAGAGGCGGAGGTAGACCAGCCACGTCACCGCCTCGCGATTGGCGAGCACCGCGCGGAGGTTCGCGCGTAGCTCGGCGACCAGCTTGCCCTCGGCGCGCGGTGCGTGGGCGCCCGGCGGGAACTCGGTGGTCGCGAGCAGGGCCGCGTACCCGCAGGTCGCTACGCCCAGGAGCACGAGGAGCCAGCGCCACTCGAGACCGGCCCAGAGCCAGGCAGTCACGAGGGCAGGGGCGAGCAGCGCACCGAACGTGTCGAGCGCCGTCGCCCGCGCGAAGATGCGCCTCGGGGACTCGGGCGCCGACTCGACGAGGACGGCGTCGGCCGTGTAGGCGAGCGGTCCGGCGCCCACGCCGTAGAGCGCGTACGCAAGCAGGAGGACGGCAAACGTCGGGGCGATGCCGATTAGCACCGTCGAGGCAGCGACGAGGAGGGCCCCGCCCGCGAGCAGCCAGCGGCGGCGCCACGCGTCGATGAGCAGCGCGAGCAGCGGGTCGAGGAAGTACGCGACGTAAGCAAGAGCGGCGTTCAGGAGGCCTAGCTGCCCGTAGGAGAGCCCGAGCGAGGACCGGATCGTCGGCAGGAGCACGTCGGCGGCACCGAAGAGCAGCTCGTCGGTGAAGCGTGCGAAGAGCGCGAGCGTCGTCGGGCGGCGTGGTGGGGTGACGGTCGTGGCGGCCGGATCGGCGGTTGGGTCGGCGGTTGGAGGGTGCACCTCGTTCTCCCTTCAGCCCTCGATGAGGGCGAGCGCACGTGCGGATGCCCGGGGCATCCCGCAGCTGCGATGGGGAACGGGTGGGCCTCGGACCTAGCGGGGTACGAGGGCGGGGTCAGTCATCGTGGACTCCTCGTGGGGCACTGTAGCCGGTCGGGTGACCTCAGCGGGTGCGTTCGCGCCAGGCGCCGAGGGCGGCGCGCTGCTCCTCGAAGAGGACCTTGATGCCGCGGTCGGCGAGGTTGAGCATGCTGTCGAGGTCGGCGCGGGTGAAGGGGTCGCCCTCGGCGGTGCCCTGGACCTCGACGAGCTGGCCGGTGCCGAGCATGACGACGTTGGAGTCGACGCCCGCGACCGAGTCCTCGGAGTACTGGAGGTCGAGGAGGTGGGTGCCCTCGAGGATGCCGACCGAGATCGCGGCGACCTGCGTGCGGATCGGCGAGGTGGGGAGGAGCCCCTTGCGCTGGAGGACATCTACCGCCATCGCGAGGGCGAGCCAGCCGCCGGTGATCGAGGCCGTGCGCGTGCCGCCGTCGGCCTGGAGCACATCGCAGTCGATGGTGATCGTCTGCTCGCCGAGCCGGTTGAGGTCGAGCGCGGCGCGGAGAGAGCGTCCGATCAGTCGCTGGATCTCCATCGTGCGACCGCCCTGGCGGCCTCGAGCGGCCTCGCGCTCGCTGCGGGTGTGGGTGGCCCTCGGGAGCATGCCGTACTCGGCGGTGACCCAGCCCTGGCCCGTGCCGCGGAGGAAGCCGGGCACGCGGGTCTCGACGCTGGCGGCGCAGAGGACCTGCGTGTCACCCATCGAGATGAGCGCGGAGCCCTCGGCGTGGCGGAGGTAGCCGAGCTCGATGTTGACCGGTCGCAGCGCGTCGAAGGCGCGGCCGTGAGCGCGCTCGAGCATGGGGCCTCCTATGAACGCGGCCGTCCTCGATGAGACGATGGCAGGGCCTGAGAGCGTAATCGACGGAATGCACCGACTCTACCACCGGCCTGCCTCGAGCCCGAGGCGTGCGCGAAAGGCGGACGTGATGCCGATCTACCGCGTGTACACCTCGGAGGACGGCCACACCCACCTCGAGGCCTGGCCGGTGGACCACGTGGCGTTCGAGGCGGGGCCGGGGCCGTTCAAGGGCCTCGGCGGGGCCGTGCTGGGCGATGCGAAACGGATTGCGCTGCTGCAGATCGCGCCGGGGCTGAAGCCGCCGCTGCACCGGGCGAACTCCGGGATGGCGATCGTGCTCGAGGGGCAGGTGCTCCTCGGGGTGTCCGACGGCACCGAGGTGCTGCTTGGGCCGGGCGACGCCGTGCGGGTGGAGTCGCTGGGCGTGGGCCGAGGTGGGGTGGGGGGCTGGGCGCCGGCGAACCCCTCGGAGGAGGTGCCGGCGCTGCTTGCGCTCGTGCACATGCCGTGAGGGCGCGCTCGTGCGTCGAGGGCGCATCGAGGGAGGGCAGACCGTGTCCGCCAATTCACGACGGAGAGTCGTCGTCGCCGTCGCCGTGGCAGGGGGGCTGACGATCACGGGCGCGGTTTTCTGGTCCGGCCTCGAGAAGAGCTCGACGGTCGTTGCCGAGGTGACACCGACCGGAGCTCGAGGCCCGGCGCCATCTGGAACACCCCTGCTAGCTCGCGGCGTCGGACGGCCGCCAGGCGAGGGGGGCGTTCCACCAGCGGAGACTCCGCCACCTGGTCCGCCTCTGCCTCAGTCCGCTGGTACTCCTCTGCATGCGACTTCAACCACGCAGGCAAGCCCGCCGCCCTCGGTAGATGCGTCGGGAGTGCGTCAGCTGTTCCCGCCTGAAACTGCGAGCGCCGGCGAGACATACCGCCTCGGCAACGGCGACTTTTACCTCACGGTCCCTGCAGGAATGGAAGTGCGATTCGATCGAGTGATACTGGCTGGCGGAGAGGCGACGGTCGTCTTCGTCGATACGGCCACGGGATCCGAGCTCTGGATCGGCGGCCAGGGCACCGAGGTGAGGCGAGTGATCCGCGTCGGACCGGACGGTCCGGGCGACATTGAGGTACGTCTGAACCAACTCGCCGCGGCGATTGGCAGGAGTCGATGACTACGCTCTGATGCGCGCTGGTGAGCGAGACGTTCCGGTGGACCGCATCCTGTGCATCGGCGGTGTCTGAGGGCTAGCGACCGAGCCAGCGCCGCCACGCAGAGGTCGAACCCCTCGGAGGAGGTGCCGGCGCTGATCGCGCTCGTGCACATGCCGTGAGGGTGCGTCGAGGGTGTGATGTCACGTTTTGCGCGTCGCCCGTCCTCTACATGTGACGGGGCAACGGGCCCTGCGAGGACGGGATGGGGGCCGCGATGACGCCGGACACGCCGATGCCGGAACAGGATGAACGGTTCGGGGAGCACGCGTTCGCGCTGCTTGCTGCGGACGCACCGAGCCTGAGCGCGGATGCCGTGTGGGCGCGCGTCGCCTCGGGCGTGGTGACTCCGGCGGCCGGGCGCCCTCGAGGGTGGTGGGCGGGCCTCGTGATGCCCGCGCCGCCCGCGCTGTCCGGGCTGACGCCGCTGAGGAGGCGGGCCGGGCTTGCCCTCGCGGGCACGGCCGCCCTCGGGATGGCCGTGGTGTGGAGCCTCGGCACGGGTGGCGAGCCGGCGAGCGCCGCGCTGCTGCAGTCGGCCCGTTCGCTCTCGGCGGAGACGGAGGCCGCCTTTGCGGACGGCAGCCTGAGTGACGACGAGATCGTGCGGCTGCAGGGAGATGCCGAGCGCCTGCTCCAGCGCATCCTGGGTGACCCGGCGGGGCTGCGGGCCCTCAGCGGACCGGACCTCGAGGCGCTGACGCAGGTGCTGATTGCCCTCGAGGACCGCCTGCGGCCCGGCGCCGAGGTGGCAGCCCCGGCGCTGCGGCCCGTCGAGTCGGCGGCGGGGCTTGCCACGGACGCGCTGCGCGTCTCGTATCCCGCGCTGGCCGTGCGGTTCGAGCGCTCGCTGCAGGTCACGGCGGCGACGACCGGCGTGCAGACGCTGAGCGCGGGAGAAGCGGGGAGCGCCGACATCGATGTGCAGACAGGGACGCTGACCGTCGTGCGCACGTCGCCGGCCGCCGGGTGGGTCGCGACTGTCGAACGCGCCTCGGGGCGCGAGGTGGAGGTCGAGTTCCGTCACACCTCGGATGGCCGGCGCGTGCAGCTGAACGTGGAGCTTGAGGACGGGCAGCTGCGGACACGCCTCGACGACTCCCGTGCGACGGCGAGCGCGACACCCGGGCAGGTCGGGACGACCGAGGGCACGCTGCTGCCGGGCACGCCCGTGATTGTCCGGGAGGAGGACGACCGGACGCGCCTCGAGTTCACGGACGTGACGGTCGGGACGAACACGTTCGCGGCGGGCGTCGCTGGATCGGTGACGATCAGCAACGACCGCTCGGCGCTGGCGCTCGTGGGCGTGAACCCGAGCGCGGGCTGGACGTACTCCGTCGACTCCGTGTCGCCTCGTGAGATCGAGGTGGACTTCCGGGGTGCGGGTGGTCGCATCCGCTTCAACGCGGAGCTCGAGGACGGGCAGGTGCGCATCCGCACCGAGACACGCCTCGAGTCGTCGGGCGGTTCGAGTGGCAGTGGTTCGAGTGGGAGCGGCTCGAGCGGGAGCGGTTCGAGTGGGAGCGGTTCGAGTGGGAGCGGTTCGAGTGGGAGCGGCTCGAGTGGGAGTGGCTCAAGCGAGAGCGGCTCGAGCGGCAGTGGCTCGAGTGGGAGCGGTTCGAGCGGGGACGACGATCCCTCGCACGACGCGTTCGACGACAGCGGCCGCCGCGGCGGGCGCCGTTGATGACGACACAATCTCGAGCCGCCGTGGCTCACCTCGGTATGGACGTACCCGGCGCGGCCGCGGGTGACGAGGACATCGAGGCGCTGGTCAGGCGCGCGCAGGGAGGGGACGCCGAGGCATTCGGCGTCCTCTACCGCGTGTCCGTGGCGCGCATCGGCAGGTACGTGGGCGCCCTTGTGCGGGACCCCGCGCAGACCGAGGAGGCGGTCGCGGAGGCCTACCTCCACGCCTGGCGCGACCTCGGGAAGCTGCGCCAGCCGGAGCGGTTCATTGCCTGGCTGTACCGCATCGCGCACCGGCGGGCGCTGGCCGAGGTGCGACGGCCGCGCCTCGAGCAGCTGGAGGTGGCCGAGCACGTCGTCGACGAGCGGCGGGACGCCAGCCCCGAGGACAGCGCACTCGCCTCGATGACCGCCGCTGCCGTACGCGCGGTGCTCCTCGCACTGCCCGAGGCGCACCGGGAGGTGCTCGTGCTCCGGCACATGGGCGAGCTCTCGCATCGTGAGATCGCGCAGCAACTCGGGAAGAGCGAGGAAGCCGTGCGCGTGGCCTACTCGAGGGCTGCGCGCGCACTCCGGTCGGAGATCGAGCGCCGCGGCTAGCGGCCGAGCCAGCGCCGCCACCTCGAGGGGGTGGGGCGTGGAGGAGTGGGGGGCGGAGCGGAGCGTTCGAGGAGGCGGCGTGGGGACTCGATGGGTGCCTGCGCCGCCTCGGCGAGTCCGCCCGGCGCACCGGCGTGCGCGAGCAGGTGCGCCTCGACGAGCGCGGCGAGGCCGAAGTCCTCGGTGGGACCGGCGTGTTCGAGCTGGGACGCGGCGACGGCGCCGAGGAGGCCGTCGCGCGAGGTGGGCGCCGCACCGGCGGCCAGCACCTCGATGGTGGGGAGCGCCGGGTCGTCGACGTCACCCGTGACGAGGAGCAGGTCGAGCGCGGGGTCGAGGGCAGCGGCGCGGACCCGCAGCACCTCGGACGATGGGGCGGCGGGGAGCGTGATCCGCGCACCGCTCCCCGTCACGAGCACGGTGGCGCCGGCACGCGGCGGTCCGCCTCGAAGGGTGGCCAGGCCGACGCGATGACCGCGCGAGCGCAGCGTGCTCGTGAGGGCGACCACCAGGGTGGACGTGTGGACCTCCGGGGGAGCGAGCAGGCGCAGGAGGGCGGGGCGCCGACGCTCCGCCGTCACCGGGTGGGGGGCGGCGGCTCCGCGGGGAGCTCGCGGTCGACGAGCATGAGGTCGCACTCAGCGCCGGCCTCGATGGCGGGGACGCCCTCCGGGCAGATGGCATAGGCGTTGGCGAACGCCATCGAGGTGAGCACGCCCGAGCCCTGCGGCCCGGTCAGCCTCGCGACGTAGCGGCCGCCTTCCTCGGAGACGCGTGCGCGCGCGAAGAAGCGCCGCAGGTCTGTGCTCTCGATGCGGTCGAGCGTGACGCCTCGGACGACCGGGCGGGGCCAGAGCTGCGGCTTGCCGAGCATCGTGAAGATGGCGGCGCGGCCGAAGAGCTCGAAGGCGAGCATGGCCGAGACCGGGTTGCCGGGCAGTCCGAGGTGGGGGACAGGGCGCCCGTCGACGCCTCGAAAGAGGCCGAACGCGAGGGGCTTGCCCGGTCGCATGCGGACCGTCCAGAAGCCCACTTCGCCCTCGCGCTGGAGGACCTCCTTGACGACATCGAAGTCGCCGCGCGAGACGCCTGCCGAGGTGACGAGCATGTCCGCGTCGCGCAGCCCCTCGTGGATGCGGGCCGTGAGCGCCTCGACCGTGTCGCGCGCAATCTCGAGGACGTGCGGTTCGCCTCCCCAGGCGCGCACCTGCGCGGCGAGCGAGAAGGCGTTGGCGTCGTAGATCTTGCCGGGCGCGCGGGGTTCGCCGGGCCGCAGCAGCTCGTCGCCCGTCGAGAGGATGGCGACGCGAGGACGGCGGATAACGGGCGCCTCGGCGTCGCCGAGCGAGGCGAGGACGCCCACCTGCGCCGGGCCGATGACCGTGCCGCGCGGGAGCACGAGCTCACCGCTGCGCACGTCCTCGCCGGCGGCCCGCACGTTGGCTCCGATGGCCGCCGCGACATCGATGCGCACCGTGCCGCGAGGGTTGGCCTGCCACGGCCCGAGGTCCTGCTCGTCGGTCTCCTCGAAGGGCACGACGGCATCGGCGCCCGGCGGCATGGGGGCGCCGGTCATGATCCGCAGCGCCTCGCCCGGGCCGACCTCGCCCTCGGGGAGGTGCCCCGCCGCGAGGTAGCCCGTGACGCGCAGCGTGCGCGGTGTGCCTGGCGCGGCGCCCGCAGTGTCCTCGGCGCGGACCGCGTAGCCGTCCATCGCCGTGTTGGCGAGCGGCGGGATATCGAAGCCCGCGTGGATGTCCTCGGCGATGACGAGCCCGAGGGCCGCGTCGAGGGGGACGCGCGTCGCCTCGAGGGGTGCGAACCGGGCGAGGATGCGCTCGCGCGCCTCCTCCACCGAGATCATGTCGGCGGGGAGGATCGACGTCGGTGGGGCGGCGTCCCGGTGCGGGTGCTGCTGGTGTGGCACGGGGCGCGTGTCAGCCCAGGTTCACCGAGAGGCAGGTGGTCGTGCGCTGGATACCGTCGATCTTCTGAATCTCCTCGGTGATGCACTTGCCGAGGAGATCGAGGTCGTCGGCCTCGAGCTGGACGATCACGTCGAAGGGTCCGGTGACGGTGTCGACGGCGAGGACCCTGGCGTGTGAGGAGGAGAGCGTGCGTACGGAGTTGCCCACGGCCTGCGTCCGGCCGACCTCAGTTTCGACGAGGATGTAGCCGCGGATGCTCATTGGTGCGCCTCTCGCCTCGAGCGGTGGGTTGCTGCTCGATGGTAGCGGAGTCGCGATGGGCCACGTGTGCCCGAGGCGGGGGATGAGGTGGGGGTGTGCGCCTCCCTGCGCGGCGGTGACCACTCCCTGGTCGAGACACCCTAGGCAGGAGCGCGGACTACGCGGAATATCGACCGCGTTGCAGGTCCACCCCTCGGGGCCCAACCCCTCGAAACGTTGCGCCGTGTCATGACGAGCGGCGCGTCGCTCCTCGAATGTGGCGGCGGTAGACTGAGGCCAACCGGACGAGGTCAGTGCGGAGGCTCGGGGGGACGATGTCGGCCGTCGATGCCGTACGTGAAATCGAGGAGCAGGCGCGAGCGGGACTCGCCGCCGCCTCGGATGAGCGTGCGCTGGAGGCCTGGCGGTCCGCCGTCCTCGGGCGGTCCGGGTCGCTGACGGGCGTGCTGCGGTCGCTCGGTGAGCTGGCTCCCGAGGAGCGTCGTGCGCTGGGGGCGGCCGCGAATCGACTCAAGGGAGAGCTCGAGGCAGCGCTGGAGGCGCGGCGCGACGAGCTCAAGCAGACCGCGCTGCGCGCCTCGGTGACGGCGGGCGCCCTCGATGTCACGTTGCCCGGCCGGCCGCTGCATCGAGGCCGGTACCACCCGCTGACGCTGACGCTGCGGGAGATCCTCGCGACGTTCGAGCGCATGGGGTTCGCGACGATCGAGGGCCCCGAGATCGAGCACGACGCGTACAACTTCGAGGCGTTGCGCATCCCGGCGGACCATCCCGCGCGTGACATGTGGGACACGTTCTGGCTCGACAGCGGGGGCGAGTGGGAGGGCGCGGGCGGCCTCCTGTTGCGCACGCACACCAGTCCGATGCAGGCGCGCTACATGGAGACGCATGAGCCGCCGATCCGCATCGCGGTGCCGGGGCGCTGCTACCGCTACGAGGCGACGGACGCGACGCACGAGTGGATGCTCCAGCAGGTCGAGTTGCTGGTCGTGGACGAGGGCGTCTCGATGGCGGACCTCAAGGGGACGCTGCAGGAGTTCGCGCGCGCGATGTTCGGGCCCGAGCGCCGCGTGATGATGCGCAACTCGTACTTCCCGTTCGTGGAGCCGGGCGTCGAGATTGCCGTGGACTGTTTCGCCTGCGCGGGGACGAACCCCTCGTGCCCGGTCTGCCGAGGGTCGGGCTGGCTCGAGATCATGGGCGCGGGGATGGTGCACCCGGAGATCCTCGAGCGGATGGGCTACGAAACCGAGCGGTACACGGGCTTTGCGGCCGGGATGGGCGTCGAGCGCATCGCGATGCTGCGCTACGGCGTGGACGACATCCGCAACTTCTACCAGAACGACCTGCGTTTCCTGCGCCAGTTCTGAGCTCGGATGAGCTCCGGATGACGCTCGCGGTGCGTCGTGCGGACATCGGCTCTCCGAGTGGCGTGGCGCTGACGGGCGCGCTCGCGGCGGAGGTGGCGGCGCGGTACGCCGACGACGAGCCTCCCGAGCCGGTGCACGCCTCGGAGGTGGCGCCGGGACGGGGCGCCTTCCTCATCGCCAGCCTGGACGG
>JADLFF010000058.1 GCA_020845735.1 Dehalococcoidia bacterium | reverse complement strand
GGCGTACGTCACCTGCTCATCGAGGCAGGACAGCGCCGCAGCGTCCGGAGTGCGCGCGACCTGCGCCTCGAACAGCCGGTGCACCGGCGTGCGGGCGTCGAACGCAACGATTGGCCCCTGCTCGCTGAACGAGAGCGCCGCGCGCTCGTCGGCACCGATGTAGTCGAGTGCGCCGAGCGTGCGCCCCGGGTCAGCGGCGATGCTCTCGACGAGCGTGACCAGCTGGTCGGTGATGCGGTTCGCCGTCAGCTTCGAGAAGTGGCGACGGTCGTAGCCCAGTCGGATGACGGGCTCCTCCTCGGCGTACACGTACCACGTGAGCTTCTGGGTGGTCTGCTCGATGAGGAGCGCGTCGCGGCTGGCCCACGCGCCGCCGCGCCGTCGCAGCTCGGCCCCCAGCTCCTCCCTGTCCGAGATGAGCACCGAGTCGAAGAGGGCGCTGCCCGCGGGCACGTCGCTCCACCGCTGCACCTCCACGAGCGGGGTGTGTTCGTGGGCGCGCACGGCATCCTGCTGACGGCGCAGCGTCTGCAGCCACGGGATCAGGTCGCCGTCCCAGTCAATCGAGGCGCGGACGGGCAGCGTGTTGATCAGGAGGCCCACCATGTCGGTGGCGCCGGGGAGCGCTGTCCGCCTCGCAGCACGGGTGGCGCCGAACACGACGTCGCGCTCGCCGCTGTGGCGCCCGAGCAGGATCGCCCACGCACCCTGCACGATCGTGTTCAGCGAGCACCCGGCTGTCGTCGCGATCTCATCGAGGCGGGCACGCGTGGACGCGCTGAGCTTCCGCTCCACAAACCCGATGCGGTCCCCGGGGGCAGCGGCCGGGTCGTCCGGCGTCGAGGGGAGGAGCGGCGTGGCGGCACGCACTCCCTGGAGGAACTCGCGCCAGAACGCCTCGGATGAGCTGTGGTCGAGGGTCCCGGTCCACGCGACATAGTCCGCGAACGCCATCGGATCTGCGTGGCTGCTCAGGCTCCGCCCGTCCGCCAGCTCGGCGTAGGCCTCGAACACCTCGGAGAGCACGGTTGCAAACGACCTGCCGTCGAGGACCAGGTGGTGGAACGTCCACACGCACCGGTATCGCTGCGGACCGAACCGGATGACGGTGACCCGCATCGCCGGCGCCTGCGCGAGGTCGATGCCCTGCGCGCGATCCTGGCGGAGCAGTCCCTCGAGCCGTTCCTGCTGTGCCTCGGGTGCCAGCGATTGCCAGTTGTGAATCGTGCAGGGGATCTCCACGGCGTCGGTGATCGACTGCGAGGGCGAGCCCTCCGACCAGGAGAACGCCGTCCGGAACACGTCGTACCGATTGGCCACGACCTGCCACGCCTCCACGAGCGCCGAGACGTCGATGGACTCCTCGAGCGTCAGCACGATCTGTTCGAGGTGCACGCCGGGGTCCTCGGTCGAGAGGCAGTCAAACAGCATCCCCTCCTGCATCGGCGTGAGGGGGTACGCGGTCGTTGCTGTCGTTGCCTGGGTCATCGTCTGCTCCGTTAGGCCTGGAAATCGTCGGACATCAGGGACTGCCCCAGGAGAGGGGGCACGCACGCACCGAGGTGCGTCTCCTCGGTCACCGCGAGCGCGAACACGACACCCTCTCGGAGGAGGACGGCGCCGCGCATCGCCGGGAGTGGCGGGAGGCCCGGCGTGGACTCCACCACTCGAAAGCCGCCGTCACCGCGCATCGAGACAGATACCGCGCTGAACTCGATCCACCGTCGGGTGATGGGGAACTGGCACTTGAACGCGGCTTCCTTCGCCGAGAACAGGCGTGCCACCTCGTCCGCGCGCGATGCGACTGGAAGGCGCTCCACTCGGCGCAGTTCGCGCTCGGAACAGATCGAGGGCCACAGCCCGGGTTCGATGCCGCCGTTCAGCTCCACGTCGATCCCGATCGCACGGACGCTCGCCTCGAAGGCCGCGGCAGCGAGGCAGAGGTCCCCCGAGTGCGATATCGAACCAGTGACGCCCTCCGGCCAGAGCGGCTCTCGAGTCGCGCCGCGGCGTATCGAGGTGGCGCCGTGACCGATCGCCGCCAGCGCCTCCCGAGCAAGCGCGCGGCCCGTCGCGAACTCCGCCCGGCGCTCGGGTCGCGCGCTGCCGATGTCGAACGTCTCTGCCTCGGTCAGCGTGGTGGGACTCGCACGGTGCGTGGTGCCGCGCACGGCGATGCAGGAGTGCCCGACGACCGACAACGCCTCGTCGACGGCGGCGATGACGGAAGCTTCGGCCCGGGAGGAGGGCAGGACCGGCACGGTCACCATGTGGATTCCAGTCGCGCGACCAACAGAACGTAATACTGCGCGCGGGAGTCTCTACGGTCACGTGGCTGGTCGCCCGCGACCGCGTTCGGTGGTCCGATCCCTCGTGCTGGCCACCCCGCACCCAGGCTCAAATCTGGACCCGTCGTATTGAGTCCTCGTTGAGTCCGGCCATGAAAGAATCGACGTATTCGGCTGACATCGGATGCGTTACGGTAAAGTTGCGCGGTCCGAATTCCGGTGTTTCCCTCAGTAGTAGGGGCTTTCGTCCTGCTCTCGCACCGGGTACGATGCTTTCCGCAACATTAACTTCATTCGCGGCAGTGATTATCATTCATAATGACTGATTTTGCGTCAGTGCCTCCGTACTCCCGCCAGGCCCTCATCGAGGCCATCCCGCAGCGCATCCTGCACATGCTCCAGGCCTCGAGTCAGCTCGGCCCCGAGCCCTGGCTCGACCTGGACCTCACGATGAAGCAGCTGAAGGTGCTCATGGTCCTGTGCAGCCTCGGCCCAACCCGTCCGAGTGTCATCGCCAGCTGCATCGGCGGAAGCGCGGCCAACGCCACCGGGGTGCTCGATCGGCTGGAGGCGCAGGGCTACGTCGAGCGCCGGCCGGACACCGCGGACCGCCGAGCACTCCTCGTGGGCCTCACGGACTCCGGGCAGACCACGGTCGACAGGCTCCACAGCGCGGGCCAGGAACGCCTGAGTCGCGCGCTCGTCGGAATGGCCGGGCCAGACCTCGAGGCACTCCACCAGGGCCTCGCTGCCCTGGTCGAAGCGACCCAGAACCTCGCCCCGGACTTCGAGGAGCTGGTGCAGCACCGTGCGCCGGCCCGGGCCCGGCGGTAACTCGTGCAGTTCACGCGCCTCGCGATTCAGCGCCTGTGGGCCACGTCCGCGATCTTCGGCTCCCTGTGCGTCATCGGCCTCGTGTCCTACTTCACGCTGCCGATCAACCTCTTCCCCAATGTCCCCATCCCGATCGTCACGATCACGACGATCTACCCCGGCGCCAACCCGCAGGAGATCGAGATCCAGATCTCGAGACCGATCGAGGACGCGGTCGCCGGCCTGAGCAAGGTCGTCGACATCAGCAGTACCTCGGCCGAGAGCTTCTCCTCCGTCGTGGTCATCTTCGACGACTCCGCCGACCTCAACCAGATCGCCTCCGATGTCGAACGCCGCGTCAACACCATCGTGGGGGAGTTCCCCACAGGCGCCGAGCGCCCCGTCGTGCTCAAGGTCGACCTCGGCGCCGAGCCGATCATGCGGCTCGCGCTCGTCGACTCGACGCTGGCGCCCGCGGACCTCTACCGGCTGGCGCACGACCAGGTGCTTCCCGCCCTCGAGTCCATCGGGGGGGTCTCGCAGGCACAGCTCATCGGCGGCCGCGAGGAGGAGATCCACGTCGATGTCGACCCGGTGCGCCTCTCCGCCTTCGGTGTCGGCCTGACCCAGGTGCAGCAGGCGCTCGCCGCCGCGAACTCATCGATTCCTGGTGGACGCCTCACGCAGGGCGCTCGACAGTTCGACCTCCAGGTCACGGGGCGGGTCACCCGCATCGAGGACCTCGGCGACATCGTGGTCGGCGGTCAACAGGGCAAGCCGGTCCGCGTCCGCGATGTGGCCACGGTGCGCCGCGCCGCCACCGAGGAGACGCAGTTCACGCGCTCCAACAAGGAACAGGCGATCCTGATCACGCTCGCGCAGAGCACGGGCACCAACCTCACCGACGTCACCGACACGGTCCGCTCGAGGCTCGACGGGCTCCGCGCCGACCTCCCTCCGAGCTCTCAGCTCCTCGTCGTCAGCGACGCAACGCCCTTCATCAAGAACTCCCTCAACGGCATCCAGGACGAGCTGGTGGTCGCCGTCTTCCTCACGGCGGTGGTCCTCCTGCTCTTCCTCCACGAGATTCGCGCGGCGGCGATCGTGCTCCTCTCGATCCCGACCACGCTCCTCACGACGTTCCTGCTCATGGAGTTGATGGGGTTCAGCCTCAACTTCCTGAGCATGCTCGGTCTGACGCTGACCATCGGCATCCTCGTCGACGACTCGATCGTCGTGCTCGAGAACATCCTGCGACACCTCGGGCGCGGCGAAGAGCCCTTCGAGGCGTCCCTCAACGGTCGCGCCGAGATCGGCCTCGCCGCCGTCGCGATCACGCTCGTCGATGTCGTGGTCTTCGCACCGACTGGACTCGTGAGCGGTCAGGTCGGCGGTTTCTTCCGCGAGTTCGGCTTCACCATCGCGGGCGCGACGCTGACCTCGCTCTTCGTCTCGTTCACGCTCACCCCGATGCTCGCCGCGCGGTTCCTGCGCGCCGAGGACAAGTCGGGCGACGGGATGATCCAGCGCTTCGGACGGTGGTGGGACCACCACTTCGAACGCCTCGAGCAGGCCTACCGGTCGACGCTCGTGTGGTCCCTCCGGCATCGCCTGGTCGTGTGCATCGGCGCGTTCGTCTCGCTCATCGCCGGGGTCGCCCTCGTGGCGACCGGGCTCGTGGCCGTCGAGTTCGTGCCGACCTCCGATGACGGCTTCTTCATCGTCAGCACCGAGGCCCCCCCGGGGACCTCCCTCGACGCCCATGACCGCATCATGAGCAACGTCGAGCAGACGCTGCTCGACATCCCCGAGGTCGAGCGCGTGACCGCCTCGGTGGGCGTGAGCCTGCTCGGCGGCGGGGGCGGGCAGTCCCGCTTCGGCACCGCGGTCGTCGAGCTCGAGCCGCTGGACACCGGACGCCGCAGTGTCTTCGACATCCTCGAGGATGCGCGTGCCCGCCTGAAGTCCGTCCCGGGGGCCAAGGTCACCGCGGGCGTACAGGGCGGCGGCCCCGGCGCCGACCAGCAGCCCGCTGCCATCCGGATCAGCGGCCCCGAGTTCGACACGCTGACCTCGCTGGCGAACGAGGCACAGACAGCCCTCGAGCAGGTGCCGGGCCTGATCAACGTGAGCAACGGGGCTCCCACCGGCCAGCCCCAGCTATCGATTCGCGTGGACGCGCAGCGGGCCTCCGACCTCGGGGTGAACGCGGCGTCGCTCGGCCTCAGTGTCCGCAGCGCCTTCGCCGGCGTGGTCGCGACCAAGTTCCAGAAAGAGGACGGGACGCTGCAGGACGTCCGGCTGCAACTCGCGTCGGACGCGCGCGTCGATGTGCAACGGCTGGGCGAGCTCCCCGTGCAGACGGCGACCGGCCAGACGGTCCTGCTGCGCCAGGTCGCGACGATCGCGGAGGTCTCCGGTCCCGCGCAGATCAGTCGGTTCGACCGTGAGCGCGTCGTCACGGTGGGCGCCGACCTCTCGGGAGACACGGTCCTCAGCCAGGTCCTCCCCGCGGTCAACGCGGCCATCGAGGCGATCCTCAAGGACGCGCCTCCCGGCTACACGGTCGAGCTGGCCGGTGGCGGTGAGGACCAGGCCGAGGCGTTCGGTGACCTGTTCAAGGCGCTCGGCGCCTCGATTCTCCTCGCCTACCTCCTCATGGCCGTGCTCTACAACTCGTTCACCCATCCTCTCGTCATCCTGTTCTCCTTGCCGGTGGCGGTGGCGGGGGCGATGTTCGGTCTGCTGATCTTCGACTACACCTTCAGCGTGTTCTCGATGATCGGCCTCATCCTGCTCGTCGGCCTCGCGATCAAGAACGGCATCCTGCTGGTCGACCGCGCGAACCACAACCGCGAGCGCGGGATGACCACGCACGACGCGCTCATCGAGGCGGGCCCGGCCCGTCTGCGCCCGATCCTCATGACCAGCATCACCATCGCGCTCGCGCTCTTCCCGACGGCGCTCGGCCTCGGCGAGGGCACCGAGATCCGAGCGCCACTCGCGGCCACGGTCCTCGGCGGCGTCATCTCCTCGACGGCTCTGACGCTGCTGCTCATCCCGGTCGTCTACTCGCTCTTCGATTCGGTGCCGGGCCTGGTCGTCCGGATCCTGTCGTTCACCGGCATCCTCGCCCTGTTCCCGCAGCGGCCGCCGAGGCAGGTCGTGCAGGCGGGCGACTCGGCAGGCGACGGTTCGTGACCTTCGACGATTCGACTGATATCCACCGACGCCATCACCGCGTCGCGCAATGACCGGGGGAAAGACCAGATGACTGCCGCCACCCTGAACCGAGCTCGTCCCGGGCGCACGCGCGGGTTGCTGTTCCTCGCCGGCCTCGGCATCCTCGCGATCGCCCTCGTGGCGCTCTTCTCGCGGGGCGGTGGGGCCAGCCCCACGACGTCCGTCGGCGCGCAGGAGGCGGTCGCGGTCCCCGTGCAGGCCGCCGAGGCGCAGACCGGCCCGATCCGCTCCACGCTCACCTACTCGGGGAACGTGGACGCGTCACACCAGGCGAGCATCGCCGCTCGTACGTCCGGGCAGGTCCTCCAGCGGCCGGTGGACGTCGGCAGCGTCGTGCGGGCCGGCGATGCGCTCGTCGTGCTCGACTCCGCCGTGCAGCGCGCCCAGCTCCGGCAGGCCGAGGCGGCGGTCGCGGCCGCACAGGCACGCGGCCTGTCACTGACCGGCTCGGTGAAGCCGACCGACATCGAGGCGGCGCGCTCCGGCCTCACGGCTGCCGAGCAGCGCTACAACCAGCTGGTCTTCCCCACGGACGCCGCGCGCCGCGAGGCGGACACGGCCGTCCTCACCGCGGAGAACCAGGTCGAGGGCGCACAGGGCGCGCAGGAGCGCGCGCGCTCCGCACTGACCGCGCAGATCTGGCTCTACTGCGACGCCTACCTCAAGTTCGGCATCGACTGCGGCTCGGTCGACGAATTGCCGCTGAACCAGGCGCAGATCAAGGACCTCGAGGAGTCGCTCTCGTCGCGGTTCACCGACCCCCTGGGGCCGCTCGGACAGCGCGTCATCGGCATCCTCGAGGCGAACGGCGCGCTGATCAACGCGATCTCCGGCGAAGAGAGCGCTCGCGCCGCCCTCGAGGTGGCCCGCACCCGACGGCAGACGCTGCTGAACCCCACCACCGCCGACCTCGCCGCCGCGCGCTCGGGTGTGGACCAGGCGCGCGCAGGCGTCGAGAAGGCCCTCCAGCCCTACTCGGACGGCGACATGGCCGGTGTGCAGGCGGGCATCTCGCAGGCGTCCGCGGCTGCCGAGCTCGCGCGGATCGCCGTCGACGACACGACGATCCGCGCGCCGTTCGACGGCGTCGTTGCCTCCGTGCTCGTCGAGGTGGGTGGGCTCGTGAACCCGGGCGTGCCGGTCGTCTCGCTCGTCGCCAACGACATCGAGGTGGCGCTCACCGTCGACGAGGCCCGCCTCAACGAGATCAAGGCGGGTATCCCCGCGGAGCTCACGGTCGGTGCGTACCCGGGCAGGACGTTCAAGGCTCGAGTCGCCTCGCTGGCGCCAACCGGCGATGCGCGCACGCACACCTTCGAGATCAAGGTCCGCGCCGACGACCCGGAGCGCCTGCTCAAGCCGGGCATGTACGCCGCCGTGACGATCGTGACCGCTCAGAAGGACGGTGCGCTGCTCGTCCCGGCGCAGGCAATGACGACGACCAACGAGGGCAAGCCCGCCGTCCTCGTGATCCGGGACAACAAGGCGGCGCTGCGACCGGTCACCCCCGGTCTGACCTCCGCCGAGAGCGTCGAGATCGTCGAGGGCCTCACGCGCGGCGAGCAGGTGGTCGTCGTCGGCCAGGGCCAGGTCCGCGACGGACAGGCGGTGTCCATCAAGGACGCTGCCGCTCGATAGTGCGATAGGAGACGCCGCGCCAGAACGCCCCCCGGCCGTTACCATCCCCACCACGTACGAGGTGATGACGGATGCAGTCGGAGGAGGCAAGCTGTGGCGACCGGACCACTCGCCGGGATTCGTGTCCTCGAGTTCTCGCAGATCGTGGCCGCGCCGGTCTGCGGCATGCACCTCGCCGACATGGGCGCGGACGTCATCAAGATCGAACCCCTCGAGGGCGAGCAGACCCGCCGCAGCGGCTCGGTGGTGCCCGGCGAGAGCAAGGGCTTCCAGGCGCTCAACCGAGGCAAGCGCAGCCTCGTCGTTGACCTCAGCAACCCGCGCGGCCAGGAGCTGATCTGGAAGCTCACCCCACGCACCGATGTGGTCTCGATCAACTACCGCCTCGGCGTCGCCGAGCGGCTGCGCATCGACTACCAGACGCTCAGCGGCATTCGCCCCGACCTCGTGTACTGGCAGAACACGGGCTTCGGTGACGAGGGCCCCGAGAAGTTCCGTGCGGGCTCGGACATCGTCGCGCAGGCCTACTCCGGCCTCATGGCCCTCGATGAGAAGGTCGACGACGACGGCGCCCCCAACCTGATCGCCTCCCCCATCGCCGATATCGCCTCGGGGATCGCCGCGGCCATGGGGATCAGCGCGGCGCTCTTCCATCGCGCGCAGACGGGCAAGGGCCAGTTCCTCACCACCTCGCTGCTCCGCTCGTCCCTCTCACTCCTCGGCGCGACGGTGATGCGCGAGCCCGTGCACGACTCGATCCTGCGCGACCCGATGATGGGCCGCGTCGAGCACATCCGCTCCGAGGGCGGCACGTGGGAGGAGATCCTCGAGGCACGCCGGACCGGCGCCCAGCTCGCCGCCGCCTTCCGCCTCTACTACGGCGCCTATCGCGCGAAGGGTGGCGCGGTGGTCCTCGGCGCGCTGACCCGCGCCAATCGCGATGCGATGCGCCGCGTGCTCGCGATCGACGAGAACTACGACGCCGACCCGAACTACAACGCGCAGGACCCGCAGCAGGTAGCAGCAGCCGCCGAGTGGAAGCGCATCATTCGCGCGAAATTCCTCACCCGCACCGCCGATGAGTGGGTCGCGGACTTCGACCAGGCGGGCGTGCCCGTCTCGGCGGTGCGCGTCCCCGAGGAGCTGGCCGAAGACCCGCAGGTGCTCGCGGACGGGATGATCACCCACCTCGAGCACAGCGTGACCGGGCCGCAACGCGTCGTCGGACCGATCCTCAAGATGTCCGAGACACCCACCGCCACCCCTCGATCAGCGCCCGCCCTCGGCGAGCACTCGGTCGAGGTCCTGCGCGACTTCGGTGTCGACGAGTCCCACATCCGGGAGCTGTGTCAGGACCGCATCATCTTCGACCGCAACGAGTGACCGACGTGCATGACCGGGCTGTCCGCCTCGGGCGACCGGTCACGCCTCGTCCGTACCGTCGAGGCGGGGCAGGCGCGCCAGCGGCGTGATCCCCGCGCGCACCTGGTCACCTACGTCGACGAGCAGGCGGGAGCTCGAGGGCACGCGCAGCGTGACCTGCGACCCGAACTTGATCATGCCCATCCGCTCACCCTGCGCGAGCTCCTCACCCTCGCCGATCCACGACACGATGCGTCGCGCCGCGATGCCGCTGATCTGCGTCACGGTGCACGGCCCGGCAGGGGTGCGGAGGTACGTCGCGAGCTGGTTGTTCCCGTGCGTCGCGGCGGCCGTCATCGCGGGCCGGTAGCCGCCCGCCTTCCGACGCTGCGCGACGACACGTCCATCGAGAGGTGCTCGCTGCACGTGCACGTTCCACAGCGCGAGGAAGATGCCCACCTCGAGGAGTTCGGTCTCCCAGAACTCGTCGTACACCGTGGCCACGTGGAGGACGCGCCCGTCGCCGGGTGCGAGGGCGACGTCCGGCTGATGCACGACGTCGCGCTCGGGGTCGCGGAAGGCGAACGCCACACCCGCGAACGCGGCGAGCCCGAGGAGTGCGGCGGGACGCGCCACGCGCAGGCCGAGTAACGACGCCGCGGCGCACCCCATGAGCAGGGGCGCGCCCTCGGACCACGCCCGCCACCGAGGGTCGCCTACGTCCGCCGTCGGACGCCTCGCCCGGTCAGCAGCAGGGTGGGGGGGATGTTCCAGGGGTACGGGTTCCGGCGCACCTGCTCGAACTCCTCCAGCAGGTAGGGCCGCAGGAACGTCGGGTGGTACTGCAGCGCGACGAACATGCCCCCGGGCCGCAGGTTCTCGGCGACCGCGCGCACGATCTCGCGCGTCCCGTCCGGGCCGATCAGGCTGAACGGAATCGAGGAGATCACGGCATCGAAGCCGCCCGGCACCTCGGCGCGGCGAATCTCACCGATGTCGGCGGCGGAACGCTGCAGCAGCGTGAACCGCGAGTCGTGCACGTGCTCCCGCAGGTGCTCGACGAACGGCTCGTAGACCTCGAACGCCCACATGCGCCCGTCGGCAGGCAGCGCCGCGAGGAGCTCCCCGGTGATCGCGCCGGTCCCCGGCCCGAACTCGGCGATCGCCCGGGCGTACTGCACCCCTCCGAGGGTGGCCATCTTCCGCGCAACCGCGCGGCTGGTCGGGGCGACGGCGCCGACTGTGTGCCAGTCCCTGACGTAGGCCTTCAGGAAGTCCCAGCGCGCGAGTGCGGTCTCGGTCCGGCCGGTCATGCGCGGGTCCGTCCCATCGAGGCCTCGTCACCGCCGATGAGCTCCACCGCGAAGCCCCACAGCACGTAGCTCGCGATCACGGCCAGCGAGGCGATGGCCAGCGCCTCGCCCGAAGGCCAGATCGCAATCAGCGCCGCCGAGGCGACCAGCGCCCCGAGGAGCGCCTTCCGCCACTGTGCGAACGTGGGGAACGGGTGCTTGCTGACCATCAGCGCCGCGAGCGCGACCGCGATGCCGCCCGCGACGACGGGATTCGGCGTGAACGGCCCCGCGACGCTCGCCGCCAGCAGGATGCCGGCGCTCGGGATCGGCAGGCCGACGAAGTACGGCCCGCTCGGCAGGACGTGGAACCTCGCGAGGCGGAACGCGCCCGCTCCCACAAACACAATCACGAGGATCAGCCGGAGCGGCGCGAACACCTCGCCATACACGCCCGAGAAGAGGAACGCTGGCGCAACGCCAAACGCAATGATGTCGGACAGGGAGTCCAGCTCGCCGCCGAATGCCCCCGCTACACCGAGGCGGCGCGCGACGGTCCCATCCACGCCGTCCGCAATCGCGGCCAGCAGGATCAGGCGCAGCGCGAGGTGCGCATCACCCACCCGGCTTGCCTCGATGGCGCCGAGTCCGCACGCCATCGCGAACAGCGTGATGGCCATCGGAAGAAGCTGGCGAGGAGGCATCCCGCTCCCTGGGTGATTCAGGCATCCTGCGGAAGCCTAGATGCTAGCCGCTCCGCACGCGGACGAACACCGTCACGCCGCGTCGATGTTGCCGGCTGCTGTTGAAAGGGCTCTGAGAGACGCCGCGCCGGGGTGTTCCACTCCCGTCAGGGGACAACACCTAGCATCGCACATGCGAACGGCGATGGGGGGTCCCGTTGGTCATCAGCGAGCCGCGTCCAGGTATCGACATGCGCGCCGGCATCGAGGTCATGGAATCGCGCATCCAGCGATTCCCCGCCGAGGCCCGCGATGCCTGGGCACTCGGGGACCGTGCCCTCTCGCCCACCTCGGTCCTGCCGAGGCGAATCGTCGTCGTCGGCATGGGTGGGTCCGCCATCGGCGCCGACTTCCTCCGCGCCGCCCTCCGTCACGTGCTCCCCGTCGAGGTCGTGCGCGACTACGTCCTCCCACCGTGCGACGAGGACACGCTCGTTATCGCCAGCTCGTTCTCCGGCAACACGGAGGAGACGCTCTTCGCGCTCCAGTCCCGCGAGGCGCGCAGCGCCCGCAAGCTCATCGTGAGCACGGGTGGTGCCATCACCGAGCTGGCCGTCTCCCTCGGCGCCGACGTGATCGAGTACCACTGCGATGGCCCTCCGCGGACGGCCTGGGAGTTCGGCTTCCTGCCGGTGCTCGCGCTGCTCACGCGCATGGGGCTGACTCCGGCGTACGAGGGGGACGCGGAGGCGGCCCTCGCTGCGCTGGAGGAGCAGGCGCCGGTCCTGCGCGCCTTCGCCACGGTCCTCGCTCCACCCCTCGCCGACCGGATTCCCTTCGTCGTGGGCGCGGAGCACCTGGTTCCGGTCGCACGCCGCTGGGCGAGCCAGATCAACGAGAACTCGAAGCGCGTGGCGTTCTTCGGAGAGATCCCGGAGATCAACCACAACTTCCTGCTGGCACTCACCGACCGGCACGCCGACGCGATCGTCGCGATGCTCCTCGACTCCGAGCTGTCGAACGAGCGCGCCCGCCGCCGCGTCGATCTCACCGAGCAACTCCTCCGCGAGCACGGCGTCGCCTACGAGCGGGTGCTCGTGCCCGGGGTGACCCCGCTGGACGTGATGCTGCGCGGAGCCGTCCTCGGCGACTGGCTGTCCTGGGAGCTGGCCGCGATGAGCGGTGTCGACCCTGCCGACACGTCCGCCCTCGAGCGGTTCAAGAAGGACATGGTCCGCGTCCCCGCGGTCCACTGACGGCGGCCCGACCCGGCAGACCGAGCAGGGTACGCGCCGTCCGAGTCGTGACGATTAGGCGCTGAGGCGAGGCGCCAGGGGGATCAAGGCCGGACGCTGGAGGCTAGACGCGCTCGCCCTCGCCGAGCGTCTGGCCCTCGACGACCGCACCGGGCGAGATCACCACATCCGAGGCCAGGACGCTGTCGCGCACGATCGCGCCCTCGCCGACGCGCACGCGCTCCCAGAGCACGGACGACTCGACATGCACACCCGCCTCGAGGACGCTGCGCGCGCCGACCACCGCGTGCCGCACCGTGGCGGTCGTGTGGACCTCGATGTCGCTCGGGAGCATGTGGCCATCGCGCGAGCCGGTGGTCTCGAGGCCGCTCACGCGGCCGAGCAGCGCGTCGATGTTCGCCTCGAGGTAGGTCCGCGGCGTGCCGATGTCGCGCCAGTAGGCCGGCGTGGGCGCCTGGTACCCCAGGACTCGCCGCCCCGAGGAGGCGAGCGTCGGGAAGAGCTCCTTCTCGACCTGGTTCGCGCGCGTCGCCGTCATCTCCTGCAGGAGATGCGCCTCGAACAGCCAGATCCCGGCGTTCACGAGGTTTGACGGCTCGGTGCCGGGAGCGGGCTTCTCGACGAATCGTGTGACCTCGCTGCTGTCGTTCAGAGCCACGACGCCGTACGCGGACGGGTTCTCGACGGGCTGCAAGAACAGGGTGAGCTCGGCACGTGCCGCCCGATGCGCCTCGATCAGCGCGCTCATGTCGACGTCCGTCACGATGTCGCCGTTGCACACGAGGAAGGGCTCGGTCCAACCGGCCGCAGCCCCGGCAATCGCACCGCCCGATCCAAGCGGCTGCTCCTCGTACGCGTAGCGAATGTCGATGCCGTGCGCACGGTCACCGAGGGCGGCCCGCAGTCGCTCGCTGTGCGCGTTCCTCGTGAGCGCGAGGGTGACCTCCGTCACGTCGTGGCGCAACAGGTAGCGCAACTGGTACTCGATGAACGGCCGATTGAGGACCGGGACCAGCTGCTTCGGCAACGATGTGGTGAGCGGGCGCAGCCTCGTGCCTTCGCCACCGGCGAGTATGATCGCCCTCATACAGACCTTCCCGCACCCGAGTTGCATCCACTCTAACCATCGAAGCGTCGAGTACTCGTCGCAGACCGGTGGCGCATCCGCCCTCGCGGAATCTGTGTGGGTCTTCTCCACCAGTGCGCGACTGTGAGTAGCTATCTACACTGTGCGGAATCGCCAGCGCGAATCCGACGAGCACATTCGCCGCCTCGGGACCGTTCGACTCTTGCAGCTCCTGAGCACTATTCGCTGAGACGTCGGGATGACATCAGAACGGATACTCAGAGCCTGAGCGCACAAATCAACCCGCCAGAGCCACCGGAATCCCGGGCGAGTCGCTGGGGCGTCAACATCGATGCCGCAGCCGCGCGCGGTGCACCGCGCACAGCCTCGGGCGAGGCGACCGTCGTTGCGCCCCCGCCTCCTGCGCCCGCCATCCTCGAGCGCCTGCGCGCTCAGCCGGTGGCGGCCGCGCTGCTCGCAGCGGGTGCGCTCACGGCGCTCTACCTGCGTGTCTGGGGACTCGGCGCGATTGGCCTCGACGCGACCGAGGCGGCAACCGCCGGCGAGGCGGGCTCGCTCCTCGGAAGCGGCGCGCTCGCGCAGCTGTTCCCATCCGCCCGAGGCGAGGCGCAGCTCTTCCAGCTCGTGCTGGGAGGCCTGTTCGCGGTCTTCGGCGCCCACGACATCGTCGCGCGGCTGCTGGTCGCAGCGATCGGCGTCGTGACTGCGCTCGCGACGTACGCTGTCGCGCGCAGCATGTGGGGAGCGCGCGAGGCGACCCTCGCGGCGTTGCTGCTGGCGCTGATGCCCTACCACGTCATCGCGTCGCGCGCGGTGGGCCCCGAGGTGCTGGCGGCGCTCTGGGTCACGCTCAGCCTCGCGGCCGTCGCCCGGTTCGCCTCCACCGAGCGCGGGCCGTGGGTCACCGTCGGCGCGGTCTGCCTCGGCCTGGCGCTGCTCACCGATGCCTCCTCGATCGCCTACGTCCCCGTCTTCTTCCTGTTCGTGTCGCATCGTCGCTGGACGTCCATCAGTCGAGGCACGCTCGTCGGTGCCTTCGCGATCGTGGGGTCGTTCGGCTTCGTCCTGCCGCTGGCCTACGGGCTCTCCGGCCAGGGGCCCCTCTGGGCCGGCTCGATCGTGCGCGCCCTGCTCGGCTCCGGCCGTCCCTGGTACCTCCAGCTGGGCGAGGTGGTTCCCGCGTTCGGCCTCACCGTGCTGCTCGGCGCGGTCGGCACGGCCGTCCTCGCGAGGCGTCGGCGCACCTGGCGGGAGGTGCTCCTCGGGCTCTGGATCGTCGTGCCGTCCGCACTCCTGCTCGCGTGGCCCGACCGGACCTTCGCCGACCTCGCCGGCATCGCGCCTCCCCTCGCGGTCCTCGCCGCGCGCGCACTCGCCGAGCTCCCACGCCTCGTGGGCCGCGAGCTCGCACCCACCACAGAGATGGCGGTGTCGGCCGTGGGCCTCGGTGTGCTCGCCATCTCGACGGCGATCCTGCTCGGCATGGCGCCCAACATCGCCGGTTCGGCCCACGTCCCCGGTATCATCGGTGGGCGCGACACGGCGAGGTGGATCGGGGAGCACGTTCCGCCGGGCGCAGCGCTGCTCACCACGGACCGTGCGTTTGCCGGAGTCCTCGAGTTCTACGCGCAGCGCGAGACGCTCGGGCTCACCTCGTCCGCGCCGCTCGCCACCTCGGACGACCGCCCCAACGAGAACCCGGACCTGCTGATTCGCCAGTCGGCCCTGCAGTACATCGTCTGGGACACGTACTCCGCCGAGGCGTTCCCCGGCGAGGCAGACCGGCTCCTGGCCTACGCGGAGCGCTACAACGCTCGCGAGATCTACCGCTTCGAGGGTGAGCGGCTGACCGCGGGCGAGCGCACGACCTTCCCGATCACCATCGTCTACGAGGTGCGGCCCTGATGCCGGCCGCGGTCAGGCTCGCCCTCGTGCTGCTGGTCACGACGCTTGCGGCGGTCGTGCTGCTCGCTCCTCCCGAGGCGAGCCCGGCCGACGCGCAGGCCGCCCGCCCACCGCGCACACCCATCGAGCACTTCATCGTCCTCATGCAGCAGAACCACTCGTTCGACAACTACTTCGGCTCCTACCCCGGCGCCGATGGTGTCCCGCGTGACACCTGCGTGCCCATCGCGCCGGATCGCGCGGACTCGGAGTGTGTCCGTCCGTTCCGCCTGGGCATGAGTCCTGCGCGTGACCTCCCCCACGATGCCGCCGCGTTCCGCGCGCAGTTCCGCGACGGCCAGATGAACGGGTTCGTGGCGGCCGCGCTCCAGCCCGGCTCGACGGTGCACCCCACGATGGGCCACTACGACGGGGAGGACATCCCGTACTACTGGAACGTCGCCGACAACTTCGTGCTCTTCGATCGCTTCTTCCAGTCGTCGACGGGCGGCAGCTTCGCCAACCACATGTTCTGGATGGCCGGGACGAGCGCCGGTCTCGACGCCGTTCCGCCTCGAGGGGTGCCCGCCAACATCCCCACGATCTTCGACCGCCTCAGCCAGGCCGGCGTGTCGTGGAAGGTCTACGTCGAGGACTACGACCCCTCCGTCACCTACCGCACGCTCGCGAGCGCGCCCCCGAACCGCCGTGCACAGGTCTCCTGGGTGCCGCTCCTCGCCATCGATCGCTTCCTCGACGACCCCGTCCTCAACGGGCGCATCGTCGACCTCTCCGAGTACTTCGCCGACCTCGAGCGCGGTTCGCTCCCGAACGTCGCCTATGTGGTCCCGGCCAGCTCGAGTGAACACCCGCCGGGCAGCATCGCCGCGGGGCAGTCGCTGGTGCGCAACCTCGTCACGACGCTCATGCGCTCGCGGTACTGGGAGACGGCTGCGTTCGCCTGGACCTACGACAGCGCCGGAGGCTGGTACGACCACGTCGCTCCGCCGGAGGTCGACCGCGACGGCTACGGGTTCCGAGTCCCCGCGCTCCTCGTCTCGGCCTACGCTCGCGAGGGCGTGGTGGACCACACAGAGCTCGACTTCACCTCGTTCCTGCGCTTCATCGAGGAGAACTGGGACCTGCAACCGCTCGCCACCCGGGATGCGCGGGCGAACAGCATTCGCGAGGCTCTCGACTTCACCGTGCCACCGAGGTCCCCGGTCTTCCTCTCGAGCACGCGCCGGGAGACCGTGACGCGCTCGTCCTATCTCCCGACGTACCTCCTCTATGGCGGTGCGGTCGTCGCAGCGGGCGTGCTGACCGCGCTGAGCCTCAGGAGGGCCACTCGAGTGGAGCCCGCCAGTGCCTAGCGCCGGGCGCGCCGCGTTCGTTCTCGTCGCGGTCACGGTGGCCGTCGCCGTCTGCGCCGTGACCCTGCGCCCCTCGATGGCGGCACGTGCGCCTCGGCCCGACGCCCCGCCCCGTCCTGTCGAGCAGGCGCGCGTGAACGTGCCCGTCATGGCCTACTACTTCATCTCCCACACCAACGAGTCGTGGTGGCAGCACAAGCGTGACATCCCCGCCCTCGGCCGCTACACCAGCGATTCCCCCGAGGCCATTCGAGAGCACATTCGCATGGCCCGGGACGCCGGGGTCCGCGCGTTCATCGTCCACTGGCACTCCAACGAGGTGCTCAACCACGCGCTCGACCTGCTCGTGCAGGAAGCGCGCTCCCAGAACTTCAAGCTCGCGATCCACTACGCGGCTCTCGATGAGAACCGCCGTCCGGTGTCCATCGCCCAGGTCGCTGCGGACCTTGACTTCTTCGCCGAGCGCTGGGCACGCGACCCGGTCTTCGATGTGTTCGGCCAGCCCCTCGTGATCATCGACGGCACGTGGGAGTACTCGCTCGATGACCTCACGATCCTCTCCGGACAGCACCGCCTGGCGCACCCGCGCGATCCCAGCGACCCGGGGCAGCCCCTCGGCATGCTGCTGCTCGGATCCGAGCGCGACGCCGACGGCTACGCGCGAGTCGCGTCCGTCCTCGATGGCAACGCCTACTACTGGTCGTCCGCCGATCCGAGCCGCCGCGAGGCGCACGTCGCGCGGCTGCTCAGCCTCCGCGAGGCGGTCGGCAAGGGGATGTGGATCGCTCCGGCCGCGCCGGGCTTCGACGCGTCCCTCCTCGGCGCCACGCGTGTCATCGATCGCTTCGAGGGGCGCACGTTCATCGAGGCCATCGACACGGCACTGGAGTCTCGGCCGGACGCACTCGGCATCATCAGCTGGAACGAGTTCGACGAGAACACGCAGATCGAGCCCAGCGGCAAGCTCGGCACGCGCGCCCTCGAGGTGCTCGCCGACTACACTTCGGGGCACGCCCCTGCCACGGTGCAACGCCTCGAGGCCTTCGCCACCACTCCCGACGAGCCGCCGCCCGCGCTGTCCGCCGGCCCCGCATGGCTGTCGGTGATCGTTGGCCTCGTGGCCATGCTCGCCGTCGTGGTGGTCACCGGCGTGGCCGTCGTCCGAGGCGTGAACGCACGACGCCCGGTCGAAACACCGTTCTAGGCAGCACCAGTCGAGGACGTTCGAGGAGGCGTGCCGCCCTCGGCAGGGCCGCCCCACCCCTCAGCCCACCGCGTCAGACCGAGGGCGGGATCGAGATCACCATGTCGGCGCCCACCTGGCCGGCCTGCCGCACCAGCGCGATCGAAAGCCCGAGGTGGCGCGCGATCTTCCGCGTCACCGCAGAAGCGAGGTCCAGGTCACCGGCGAGCTCCTCGTCCAGCGCCGGGTCGTCGAACCCCCCACCGACAATGAGGGCCGCCGCCTGCGCCTCGAGCACCGGCACCCGCACACCGATGCGCGCCCCACCGATCGGTGACCGCGACACGCTCACGCGCCCCGGCGCTCCCGATAGCGACCGCGCCGCACTGTCGAGGATGGCGCGGATCACGAAGCGCAAGCGCACCTCGTCGGTGCGGAGCACGGCGGTCGTCTCGCCGTACTCCTCGTTGATGCGCACACCGGGCCAGCGGCGCCCCAGCGCTCGCACCTCCTCGTGGACCAGCGCGTCCACCTCCACGTCGCTCGTCGCGAGGCGGAACACGCCGTCACGCAGGCGCAGCAGCTCCACAAAGGCCTCGCTCACGGTCTTCAGCCGCTCCGCCTCGCTCACCAGCATCGAGATGCTGGTGCGAGACTCGGGGCTCCAGTCGGCCGGGCGGTTCGCCGCCAGCCGGTTGAGCACGTGCGCGAAGCCCAGGACATTGGCAAGTGGATTCAGGAGTTCGTGGGCGCCGCGCGCCAGCAGCTCTTCGCGATCGGCTGCCTCCGTCGATGGCGCGCTGGCAATGACTCGGTGGTCCGGCAGGTCCCCGTCGACGAGTCCGTTCGTGTGAGTCTCCCTGACCGCGGTCGCGCCGCGCCGCACTCTATAATCCGTAAATCGCGGGTGCCCCCGTGCACCCCTCGAGCCGGAAGAGTGCATGGATCATACGCCGAGTCTCATTCTGGTCATCGACGATGACCCCGGAATGTGTCGAGTTGCAAGAGCATTGTTCGAGGGCGAAGGCTTCCAGGTCGTCACGACCCAGGACGCAGCCAGCGCCCTGTCCTGGCTCGGCACGGACGGCGCTCCACAGCCCGATGTCATCCTGCTCGACCTGCACATGCCCGGCATGACCGGCAGCACGTTCGCTCGGGAGTACCGAGCGCGCACGGCAGCCCCGGCCCCCCTCGTCGTGCTCTCCGCCGATGTCGTGGCGTCCCTCGATGAGTTGCCGTGGGCCGCAGAGCGGCTCGTCAAGCCCGTCGACGTGGACCGCATGCTCGATGCAGTGCGGCGGCAGTTGCCTCCTCGGTAGTCCGGTCCCGCTAGCGACTCGCCCCGTGCGGCCGCTGCAGCTCCGCCGGCTGCGTCACGGGCAGGCGCACGACAAAGCGAGCACCTCCGCCGCGCGGCGTACCCACCGAGAGCGTCCCGCCGTGCAGCTCCACGATCTCCTTGCAGATCGCCAGTCCGAGGCCCATCCCCTTCGAGGCGTCGTCGCTCGTCACCTGGTGGAAGCGCTCGAAGATCAGCGAGCGCTCACTCACCGGAATCCCCCGACCGCGGTCGCGGACGGCGATCTCGGCGACCTCGTCCTCGCCACTCACGACGCGGACCACCCGGACGTCGATGCGACTGTCGGCCGGGCTGAACTTGATCGCGTTGTCGAGGAGGTTCATCAGCACCTGCTCGATGCGTGGCGCGTCGACACTCGCCGTCACCGGCCCCGCGGCCCGCACCTCGATGACCCGTCCTTCGTGCGCTGCGTTCACGCGGTCGACCACGCCGCGCACGAGGTTCGTCACGTCGCACTTGCCGCGCTGGAGCTCGAGCTTCCCCACACCGAGGCGTGCGTGGTCGAGGAGTTGCTCGACGAGCAGCAACGTTCGGTCGGCCTGTCCCTCGATCATCGCGAGGGCCTCCCGCAGCTCGCGGTCACTCAACTGCTGCTGCTCCGAGCGCCGGCGGGTGATCTGCGCCATCCCGCGCAGCACCGCGAGGGGTGCGCGCAGCTCGTGCGACGCGACCGCGAGGACGGTCTTGCTCTCGCGGTCACCGCCCCCCTCGCCGTCCCCCCGCTCGCCGCTCGACCGCTCGACCGCGTTCACCGGCTCGAGGTCGGTGGTGGTTCCGAACCAGGCGACGACCTCACCGATCTCGTTCGTCAGGGGCGCCGCGCGCGTCAGGAACTCGCGATAGGTGTCGTCCACCCGATGCCGCGCGACCGCCTCGTACATCACGCCCTCGCGCAGCGCCGACTCCCAGAGGCCGCGGCAACGCTCGATGTCGTCAGGATGGAGCGCCGTCAGTGGGGCAGAGGTCGGCCCGACCGGTCCGCCCGCGTCCCACTCGCGATTGCGGAACAGCACGGCACCATCGACTGACGCGACCCACGCGATGCACGGCGCCGACTCGGCGAGGGCGGTGAAGGCAGGCTCGGGGGTCAGCGACGGAGCCTCCAGGGGCTGCAGCGCGAGGATGGCGCCGTGGTACGGCGCGCCTTCACCGAGGGGCGTGACGCTGTAACCGGTCCTGACAGGCTCACCGTTGATAGTTCGCAGCAGCGCGATGCCGCTCGCCGGCTTCGCCTCGCGCAACAGCGCCGGGAGGTCGACACTCGAGGCGTCGTCGCTCACCGGCTCCGCGCTCAGCAGGCGCAACCCATCGAGGTCGTCCGGCGGTGCGCCAAACGTCGCCCGAAACGCCTCGTTGGCCGCGAGGACAGGGCCTCCCTCGGCGACGACCAGGAGTGGTGCAGCGGCGTCGGCGATCGCAGACTCGAGGACGCGCGTGGGGGCGTCATCCATGCGTGCAGCGCTCCCTCGCCGATTCCGTGTGCCCGTCAATGCACGTATCGCGCGTGCGAGGGCGGCAACGACTCCATGTCCTCCAGACACGTTACCCCGAGGTGTCAATACATAATCATCGGACAGGGAGCCATGCCGAGGACGCCGGCCGCTATCGCCGGTCCACGAAGCCCGCTCAGCTTGCTCGAGTGATGGGCGCGGGCTCAGTGATCGTCTCAGCTTCCGGCAGCTCGTCCCGGCTCTCGACGAGCACGCGTGCCTCGTCACCTTCGCCGGGCTGGAGGACGAGCATGTAGCCGATGCCCTGGAACGTCCGGATCAGCTCAAAGTCGCCGAGCTTTCTCCGCAGGCGAGAGACCCACACACGCAGGTACTGGAAGTCCTCGCGGTACTCGGTGCCCCAGACCTTCGTGAGCAGCTCGGTGTTGAGCATGACCTTGCCCGGGTTCGCGGCTAGGTGGTGCAGCAGCATCCACTCCGTGCGCGTGAGCGCGATCAGCTCGCCCCCGCGCTTCACGAGGCGCCGGTCGAGGTCGATCTCCAGGTCGCCGACCTGCACGATCTGCGGTGGATGCACGCTCGCCGTGCTCCGTCGCAGCACCGCGCGCACCCGCGCTCCCAGCTCCTCCGGGTTGAACGGCTTGACAAGGTAGTCGTCGGCCCCGAGGTCGAGGCCGTTCACCTTGTCTCGATCGCCCGAGCGTCCCGTGAGCAGGATCACCGGCAGGCTGCTGCGCGCGCGCAGCTCGCGCATCAACTCAAGGCCGTCGGTGCCCGGCATCATCACATCGAGGACGGCGACGTCCGGCCGGTACTGCTCCGCGAGGCGGAGCGCCTCGTCAGCGGAGCCTGCCGTGAGGACCCGGAACCCCTCCTCGCGGAGGCAGATCTTCACGACTCGCAGCGAGGCTGGTTCGTCGTCGACGGCCAGGACAAGCTGCTCGGTCTGCACCAGCACTCCCTGCTCTGTTATCCACAGCGCCATCATGGCGCCGTGTCCTCACACTAGTGCGGGCCATCGATGGGCGGTGCGCTGAGTTTCGCAACTCTCTGTCAGATCCGGTCTCCTCCGCGAGGTGCACCGCGACGAGCCACCCACCCCTCAACATGCCCCATCCACGGATGGGCAACATACTCTGGCGGTGATGAGCAACGATGAGCAAGGTGTCCCGCCCGTGACCGTCGAGCAACCCGCCGCGGGCCAGCTCCAGCGTCGCATCGGCTTGCTCGGTGCGTCCGCGTCCGGCATCGGCATCGTCCTCGGCGCGGGGATCTACGTCCTCATTGGCGAGGCAGCGGGCGTGGCGGGGAACGGGGTGTGGCTCGCCTTCCTCGTCGGTGCCCTGCTCGCAGCCGGGACGGGCCTCGCGTACGCGGAGCTGACCGCACTGCTCCCCGAGGCCGGCGCCGCATCCGCCTATGCCCGCGTCGCGTTCGGCCCTCGAGTGGGCTTCGTGACGGGGTGGATGGACGTCGCCGTCAACGCCGTGGCGGCCCCCGCCGTCGCCCTCGGCTTCGCGAGGTACCTCGCCGGCTACATCGATGTGTCGCCGACGGTCATCGCCGTGGTGGTCGTGCTGCTCTGCGCGGTGATCGTGCTGCTCGGTGTCTCCGAGACGGTGGGCCTCGCGAGTATTTTCGCCGCCATCGAGGCGAGCGGGCTGATCGTGGTGATCCTCGTCGGCCTGCCGCACCTGGGCTCCGTCAACCTCCTCGAGGTGCACGACGGCGCCACCGGGCTGCTCGCCGCGGCCGCCCTCGTGTTCTTCGCCTATGAGGGGTTCGAGGAGATCGCCACGCTCTCCGAGGAGGTGCGCGATCCCACCAGGAACATCCCGCGCGCCCTGCTGATCGCCGTCGCGGTGACGACGGTGATCTACGTGCTCGTCGCGGCGGTCGCGGTGTCGGTGGTGCCATGGCAGACGCTCGCCTCGGTGGACGCGCCGCTCGCCGAGGTGGTTCGCGCGGAGTCGTCCGACCGGCTGGCCGACGCCCTCTCGCTCATCGCGCTCTTCGCGACGTTCAACACGGTGCTCCTGTTGCTCGCAACGGGGCCGCGCGCGATGTACGGCATGGCCCGTCGAGGGATGTTGCCCCCGGTCTTCGGGCGAGTATGGGCCCGTCGAGGAACACCGTGGGTGGCGATCGCCCTCGCAACGACGGTCGCGCTCGTCTTCGCCCTCAGCGGCGACATTGGCTTCGTGGCCCAGGTCACGAACTTCGCGGTCTTCACGCTCTTCGTCGTCGTGAACTCCGCGCTCATCCGCCTCCGCATGATCCACCCCGAGTGGCCTCGTCCGTTCCGCGCGGGCCCCTCGATTGGTCCCGCGCCGCTTCCCGCGCTTGTCGGTCTCGGAGGCGCGGTCGCCCTCGCGTTCTTCATGGACCGGCAGGCGCTGCTCGTCGGCAGTGGCGCGCTCGCCCTCGGCATCGCCCTCTCGTTCGTCATCGTGCGCGGCAACCCCGAGGGCGCCGCGAAGACCTAGGGACGCGCACGGCGCGGGCTACGGGTCGTCCCTCATCCCCGGTCCTTCTCGAGGCTGGCACGCTGGTCGAGTCTCCGTAAGCGCCCACCGAATGACACGAGGAGGGGTCGTGCGTCAGCGTGCCGTGCAGCCGTCACCCCTCGAGGGCGCGCGCATCCTCCCGTTCCCCGCCCCCACCCCTCGAGGAGCATGGGCACGCCGCTACGCCCCCACCCTGCTCGCCATCGCCCTCGGCGCGGTGATTCGGATCGGCTGGGCCGTGTCCACCGACTTCCCACGTCTCGACGGCGGGCTCTTCTACCTCATGATTCGTGACCTGCAGTTGAATGGGTTCCGCCTCCCCGCGTTTGCGTCGTACGACGGAGGTCAGATCCCATTCGCGTACCCACCGCTCGCGTTCTACGAGGTGGGGTTCCTCTCATCGATCACGGGTATTCCGGTGCTCGATTTCCTCTGGCTGCAGCCCGCGATTGTCTGCGCGCTCGCGGTCGCCGCGTTCGCCTGGCTTGCCCACTCCGTGACCTCGGAGCCGCGCGTCGCCTGGCTCAGCACCGCCGCGTTCGCCAGTCTTCCCGGCACGTACGCCTGGCAGGCCGCGGGCGGAGGGCTGACGCGTTCCCTCGGTTGTCTGTTCGCGATGCTGCTGCTCGCGACTCTGGCGCGGTACTACCAGACGTACCGTGTGCGGTACCTGGCCGGAGCCATGCTTGCAGGCGGCCTGCTGCTTCTCTCGCACACAGACTGGTCGTTGTTCGGGGCGCACGGTTCGCTTGCGCTCCTGCTGACTCTGGGGCGGACACGGCGCGCGACCGTCGCTTCGATGGCTGCCGGCCTGGCCTCAGTCCTCGTTGCCGCGGTGTGGTGGGTCCCCGTTGTCCAGCAACACGGCTTCGAGGTGTTTGGCGCGGTCCTCGACGGAAGTACGCAGGTCTTCGTTCCCGGTGGCGTCGTCGTTCGTCTCTTCATTCCGATCTGGGGCGGCGAGCTGTTCCCTGTGTTCAGCGCGTTCGCTGTGTTCGGCATCTACCATTCACTCCGCAGACGCGAGTACTTCGCACCACTGGTGTTGGCTGCTGTCTTCACCATCCAGATCCGAGGCGAGCACCAGATGTCGGCGGTCCCGGTCGCGTTGCTCGCCGGTCTCGGTATGGCCGAGGCGTGGCGGCGATTCGAGGCGTCCCGGGGGGCGATGTCGGTGGGCGTACTCAGTCGCATGCCGACGTCGGTGTTGTTCACCGGCTTCGTCCTGGTGGGCGCCTTCCTCGGTGTGCAGGCTCCGGTCGTGGCGGGCCTTGCCGCGGCACTCTCCGCGCCGCAGCGTCAGGCGATGGAGTGGGCGCGCGAGAGCACGCCGCCGGAGAGCACGTTCCTCGTGATGCATGCTCAGGCATGGGAGCCGGGCCTCGAGTGGTTCCCCGCACTTTCCGAGCGACGTAGCGTCACGACCGTGCCAGGCTACGAATGGGTCGCAGGGGCCTACTACCCGCGCTGGCTCGCCAACCGCGAGGCGGGGCGCTGTCTGAAGCAGGACGCCGACTCGGCGCAGTGCATCGAGGAGTGGTTCGTCCGCTGGAGACGCCCCGACTACGTCTTCGTGTTCAAGGAAGTCCCGAGGCCCTCGCTACGTGAGGACTGCTGCGCCGTCCTCGCCGAGGAGTTGCGCGGCCGCTCCGGCTACACGCCGGTCTACGAGAATGACGAGGTCGTGATCTTCGATCTCCGCGGTCTCGAGGCCAGCGGCGGGCTCATGTCGGATCGGCTACTGCCCGACTGAGTCGCACTGGTAGGCCCGCAGGGATTCGAACCCTGGACCGAAGGATTAAAAGTCCTCTGCTCTACCGCTGAGCTACGGGCCCATCGAGCAGGCTACGCGGGCGCCCCTCACCCGTCCACAGCGCCAACCCTCGAGGCGTGCGTGGCGCCGAGGGCTAGCCCCACGACTTGCCGTGGGGCGTGCGGAACATCTGGGAGGGGACGAGTTCCCAGAGCTGCGAGGCCACCAGCGTCCGCTGCTCCCCCATCCGCTCCTCGAGGACCCCGCGCACCCGCACGAACGGCGCCGTCCGGATGTGGTCGCGGAAGCGCTCGGAGAGCTCCTTGCTCACCAGCACGTTGATCATCCCGAACTCGTCCTCCAGCAGCAGGAAGATGATCCCCTTCGCCGTCATCGGCCGCTGGCGGCACACCACCAGGCCCGCGACGTCCACCTGGCTCCCGCCGGGGATCGCGCGCAGGTGCCGACTCGAGGCCACGCCCTCCCCGAGGGCGCCCCGCATGAACTGCATCGGGTGGCTGTCCGGCGAGAGCGACAGCAGCTCGTAGTCCGCCGTCATCCGCTGGTAGGCGTCGAAGTCGACGAGTGACACCTCGTCCTGCTCCGTCGTCAGTGGGAGGCGCAACTGCCGCTCTCGAGGCACGCTCAGCGCCGCCTGCTGCATCCCGCCCCAGAACAGCCCCAGCTGCCAGAGCAGCTCGCGGCGATTGAGCCCGAAGTCGTCGCACGCCCCCACCCGCACGAGGGCTTCCACCGCCTGCCGGCTGATCCCCGTGCGCTGCACGAGGTTGAACAGCGACGTGTACGGCCCCTCGCGACGGCGCTCCGCCTCGATGTGCGCGCCGGCCACCTCGCCCACGCTGCGCACGTAGCCCAGCCCCACCCGGATCGCGCCGCGCGCCAGCGTCGAGGGCTCCACCGTGCAGCGCGCGTCGCTCAGGTTGAGGTCGGGCCGGCGCACCTCCAGGTCGTGGCGTTTCGCGTCGTTCGTCAGCACGTGCGGCGGGTAGAAGCCCATCGGCTGGTTGTTGAACAGCGCGCAGAAGAACGGCGCCGGGTAGTACCGCTTGAGCCACGTCGTCTGGTACGCGAGCAGACCGAACGCCGCCCCGTGGCTCTTCGGGAAGCCGAACTCCGCGAACCCCAGCAGGTTCTTGAACATCCGCTCCGCCATCGCGGGCTCCACTCCCCGCTCGAGGGCGCCCGCCATGAAGTGCTCCTCGTAGCGCTGCATCACCTCCAGTGAGCGCTTGCGACTCATCGCGCGGCGGAACTGCTCCGCCTCCCCAGCCGTGAAGCCTCCCATCCGCCGAGCTACCTCGACGACCTGCTCCTGGAACAGCACCACGCCGAGGGTCTCGTCGAGCACCTCGTTCACACACGCATGCACCTCGGGAGGCCGGTACGCGGCGCCGAGGCGGCGCTGCTTCTCGCGCTCCCGCACGTACGGGTTCACCGCCCCACCGACAATCGGCCCCGGCCGCACGATCGAGACCTGCACGGTCAGGTCCTCGAGGCTGCGCGGCTGCGTCCGTGGCAGCATCGCGATCTGCGCCCGCGACTCGATCTGGAACACCCCCACCGTGTCGCCTCGGCAGATGTCGTCGTACACCGCTGCGTCGTCGAACGCGATCGTCGAGAGGTCGACCTGCGTGTGGCCCTCCTCGACGATCAGCTCCATCGTCTCCTCGACGACCGAGAGCATCCCCAGTCCGAGGAAGTCGATCTTCACCATCCGCGCGTCGTCGATGCTGTCCTTGTCCCAGTGGCACAGGTAGCGATTCGGCCACGCCGCCGGCTGGCACGGCACGTAGTCGATGAGCGGCTCCGAGGAGATCACCATCCCGCCCACGTGCTGCGACATGTGCCGCGGGAACCCCGCGAGCTGGATCGACAGCTCCGCGAGGTCGCGCCACGCCCGCGCCTCGAGGCGGTCGGCGTACTCGGGATGGCGCGCCAGCTCCTCCGGGATCTGCTCGATGCCGTCGTGCGGACTCGAGCGCTTCGCCAGCCGGTCGATCTCCGCGGCCGGCAGCCCCAGCGCCTTGCCGATGTCACGCAGCGCGCTCTTGAGGCGGTACGTGGGGAAGATCGCGACGAGCGCCGCGTGCTCCTTGCCCCACACCTCGTAGACCCGCTCGATGAGGACCCGCCGGATGTCGCGCGCAAAGTCGAGGTCGATGTCCGGGAAGGTGCGCATCTCCTCGTTGAGGAAGCGCCCGATCGTCAGCCGGTTCGCGATCGGGTCGATGTGCGACAGCCCGATCAGGTAACAGACGATCGAGGCGACCGAGGATCCGCGCCCGCGACCCGGCGGCAGGTTCGCGAACTGCCGAGCGCTGCCCTCGCCGCGCACCTCGCGCGCCACTTCTCTCGCGAGGTTGAAGATCTGGTGGTAGATGAGGAAGAACCCCGCGAGGCGGTGGCGCTCGATCAGCCCCAGCTCGTGTTCCAGCCGCTCGCGCGCGGCATCGAGGTAGCGCCGCCGCCTCCCCGCGTACCGCCCCTCGAGGCGCGCACGGCACACCACCGCCAGCTCCTCGATTGCCGTGCGCCCGTTCGCCGAGGCCGGCTCGGGCAGCCGGTAGCCCAGGTCCTCGGTCAGGTCGAACGCGCACCGGCGCGCGATGCGGACGCTGTTGCGCGCGGCCTCCGGGTGGTACTCCTCGAAGCGCGCCGCCTGCTCGAGGGGTGAGCGCAGGTAGAACTCCGCGTTCGCCCGCCGCTCCCGATGCGAGTCGTCCAGCGACTTCCGCACGCGGATCGCCGTCATCACGTCCTGCAGCCGGTGCCGGTCGGGCTCGTGGTAGTGCACGTTGCCCGTGCCCACCACGCCCACGCTGACCACCTCGGCGAGCGCGACCAGCGCGTGGTTCCGAGGCCGGTCGCCGAAGACGAGGTTGTCCTGCAGCTCGACGAAGACGCTCTCGACGCCGAACCATGCCACGAGGCGGCGCAGCCACGCCTCGGCGCGGTCGCCCCGCCCCTCCTGCACCAGTCTCGCGAGGCGGCTCTCGCGGCAGCCTGTCAGCACGATCAACCCCTCGGCGTGGCGCGCCAGCTCCTCGAGGGGTACCCACGGATCGAGGCGGCGCGCCTCCTTCTCCTTCGCCCCCGTCTCGGCGAGCCCGAACGCGATGCTCGAGAGCCGGCACAGGTTCGAGTAGCCGCGCTTGTTCTCGGCCAGCAGCGTCACGTGCGAGCGCTCCGCTCCCGCCTTTCCCTCGGCGACCGTCAGCTCGAGGCCGGTGATCGGGCGGAGGCTCGCCTCCTTTGCCGCGCGCGCGAACTCCATCGCCCCGTACATGCCGTTGTGGTCCGTCAGCGCGAGCGCGCGATGGCCCTGCTCGGCCGCCGTCCACACCAGCTCGCCGATGCGTGACGCACCCTCGAGGAGGGAGTAGTTCGAGTGCAGGTGCAGCTCGACGTACGGCGTGCCGTCCAGCACCTCGAGGCCGATCGGCGCCAGCGGATCGCGAGGCGCCATCGACCTCGGCGTGTCGTTCGCCACGAGCTGCTCGAGCTCGACGCGCTCCGCCGCGAACGCATCCCACCGCCCCCTCGAGGTCGCCCCGTGCTCGTGACGGTGGTGCGCGCCCTCGGTGCCCGGCCCGCAGAAGTGATCGTTCGACCGCACCCGCGGCCAGCCCTCAACCATCACGCACCCTCATCGTGGCCAGCGTGTGATGCCAGCCGGGTCGGTCGCGTCACGATGGGACTCGTGCGTCGACTTCTGCGGGAGGTGGCGAAGCCCCCACGGAGCAAGGGGATGGGTGGGCGCAGTCGCGCCGGAGTGTGTCCACAACTTCCCCGATGCTGAGGTCTGCGCTCCATTCTTGCCCCGGCGGCTGAAACTGACCGAGCGGGAGCGCGAGGAGCACAGCCCCTCGCATGAACGGGGTGGGTGAGTGGGACACCGCGCCGGAGGCGCGTCCACAACTCCGGTCTCGTAGCGAACTGCACAGAGCCCGTGGACACCCCGCACTCCGAGCCCGATGGGGGGCGGGCGGCCGGGGCGCCGCGAAGGCGCGTCGACCTCGAAGGTCGTTCGCTCGCGAAGTTCGAGGTCGGCACGCCTGGGGGTGTGGGGGCGGAGCCCCCACTGAAAAAGGGGTGGGTGGGCGGGCAGTCGCGCCGAAGGCGCGTCCACACTCCGATGCTGAAGTCGCGCTCTGTCCTGACGCCGGCCGCTGCGACTGACCGAGCGGGAGCGCGAGGGGCGTAGCCCCTCGCATGGAGGTGATGGGCGGGACTCCGCGCCGAAGGCGCGTCCACACTCAGTACCGCTGCTCGTACCACCGACCACTCTCCTCGTCCTGGAACAGCGTCAGCGCGCGGCCGCCGTCCACCACCACCTGGTAGTACGTGCGCCGCACCGGCACCTCCCGCCACCACGCCTCGGCCACGCGCCAGACCTCCTGCACCCCCTCCACCTCGAACACGCGCGCGACTCGCGAGCGCTCCACGGTCACCCGCGCCGGGCGCCCCCCCTCGAGGGCCACCTCCACCGGCCGAGGCTGCCCTAGGGCTCGTAGTCCATGAGCGCGTAGCGGCGCTCCGGCAGTCGACTCCACGGCTCCACCTCCACCACCTGCGCCACCGGCGAGTGCCCGAACCGCACTCGGAGGTGCCGCACCATCTCCTCGAGTTGCTCACGTCGCCGCATGTGGTCCACGAACAGCCCCGGCTGGCGGCCCGTCTCCGCGGTCAGCCCGCCCAGCTCGAGCTCCAGCTCGGCGATCGGCCCCGGCAACTCCGCGTACTCGAACTGGGTCTGCACGATGATCCAGAGCTGGTACTCGTCGTTGGCCGGCTCGCGCAGCGTGTGGAGGCGCTCCCACACCTGGCCCTCCTCGCCCACCGCCGAGAGCCGCACGAGCCGCACGAAGCGCCCCACCGCTCGAGGCTGCCGCAGCGCCCGCCTCAGCAATTGCCGCGCACCGAGGAGGATCGCCTCGCGGCTGATCAGCGGCGGCAGCGACTGCACGTGCTCCACCACGCGCTCCACCGCGGGCGGCCGAGGGCGCACCGGCTCGGGATCCCGCCCGCGCGCCGCGAGCCACGCGCGCCGTCCCGGGGGCCCGAACTGCGCCTGCACCGCAGGGCCCGGCAGCGCCGCGAACTCGCCGACGGTGTGGATGCCGAGGAGGCGCAGCCGGCGCAGCGTCTCCGCGTCGAGGGGCAGCCAGTCCGCGGGCCGCCTCGCGAGGAACGCCGCGCTCTGCCCGGGCTCCACGCGCACCCACGTGCCGGGCTCGGCGCTGCGCGCGGCCGCCCACGAGGTGAAGCGCTCACCCGCCACGCCCACGCGCGGCTCGAGCACCCCGGGCGCCGAGGCGAGCAGCGCCGCCTCGATCGCCCCGCGCTCCGGGTAGAGCGACGCCAGTCCGCGCAGGTCTGCGAACACGACGCCCGGCTCGGCCTCCTCGATCAGCGGGCTCACCGAGGCGGCACCCTCCACGAGCTGGTCGGCGATGCGCCGCACGCGCGCGGGGCGCGGCTCGAGCACGGCCAGCCGAGGACAGAGCGCCACGGCCTCGCGGAGCGTCATCCCCGCGCGCACGCCTCGGTGCGTGGCCTCCGAGGTGGCGTCGGCCACCCGCACGCCCGCCTCGTCCGAGATCGCCAGCGGGCTGCCTCGGAGCTCCGGCTGCTCCGCCAGCACCTGCGCGAGGGCCAGCGAGGGCACGGCGAGGCACGCGTACCAGCGCTCGGGCGGCCCGGCCTGCATGACCTGGCCCTCGGAAGTGGGTGCAGGAGGGCGCAACCCACGAGTCCGCGCCGACATCGGCGGATGTGGAGACATATCACTACCCCCGCAAGCCGAGGGAGTGTAGCACACAAGTTCTACATCACCAGTACGCAAGTGCACGAGTCGTGCCCGTGCGTCAGGTCGTTCGGCACTGGCACACGCACCCCTGCGTGCCCTTCACTCGAGGCACTGAGGGGGAGTAGTCCACCTCGCGCCTGTCGACATGCTCCCTCCATCGAGGGCGGCAGCGCGGCCCCTCCCCGGGGCGGACGAGACTCTCGGCCCAATCACGCCGTGCTGCGTGACGGGTCGAGGTGCGCTCCGCTCCCCCGGAAGCCCCGAGACCCCACGCAGCACTCCACTGATAGACAGAGGGGTGCCTCGTGTCCGCGTTTGCACTGTCCACACTGCTCATCTTCGTGGCCGAGCTCGGTGACAAGTCCCAGCTCGTCGCGCTCTCCTTCGCCACGCGCTATCGCTGGTGGGTCGTCCTCGCCGGCGTCACCCTCGCGACGCTCCTCGTGCACCTGGGGTCGGTCGGCGCAGGCCGAGCACTCGACGGTGTCCTCGATGACCGCGTCCTCCGCGTGCTCGTCGGCGCGTCCTTCGTCGGCTTCGCCTGGTGGAGCCTCCGAGGCGACACCATCGACGAGGATGACACGCGCGAGCGCCCCACCCGCTACCTCGGCGCCCTGGGCATCGTCGCGGTGGCCTTCTTCATCTCGGAGCTTGGCGACAAGACCCAGCTGGCCACGGTCTCCCTCGCCGGCAGCAACCCCGACTGGGTCGGCGTGTGGCTCGGTTCGACCGCCGGCATGGTGCTCGCCGATGCGCTGGCCGTCGCGGTGGGCCTCGCGCTGCGGCGGCAGCTGCCGCAGCGACGCATCGGCCAGGTCGCCGCGGCGCTCTTCGTCATCTTCGGCCTCCTCACGATTGCCAGCGCGTTCGTCTGAGGTGGGGGGCGCGGCACGGGCGCCGACGTGCAGGGGCACGGGTCCGTCAGGCACTACGCTGCGAGGGTGAAGCTGCTCACCTCCTCGATGTGCGCGTTCCTCCTGCTCGCATCCGCCTGCTCCGAGGTGGCTCCGCCGGTCGCGAGGAGCACACCGACCGCGGTTGCCTCCATGGCCACGCCGCCGCTGGTGCAGGTCCCCACGTCCGAGGCGTGTCCCGTCACCCGCGCCGTTCCGCCCGAGGAGGTTCCCGCCGACGCCGCACGCCCCATCCTCAGCGGCTCCAGTCACCCCGAGGTCGTGCGCGCCAACCTCTCCATGGCGGGCAACGACGCCCTCTGGGTGACCCTGCCTCGAGGCGCCGCCCCTCTCGAGGACCGCGCCTTTGTCGTCCGGCTCGTGGCAGGCCAGGTGTCCGCCTCGGCGCGTCGCCTCGATGGCGCCGCACCGCCGGCCACGTTCCACATCCCTGCGGGCTACGGCCCCGAGGGGTTGCAGGTGGTCGGCATCACCTTCCCCACGCCCGGCTGCTGGGAGATCACCTACCGACTCGAGGGCGCCACTCCGCGCGAACTGCGGGTCACGATGCTGGTCGTGCCCGCCCCCTGACGCCCACGGTGGAGTGCGACCGGTCGTGCGGTCGCGCGCGCCGCTGGTCCTGCTAGCCTGCGCGCCGGAGGCGGCACGTGGACGAGTTGCAAGAGCTGCACGAGATCCTCAGCTACCCGCAGGCAGCACTGCCCCCCGACCTGAAGCGCGCGGCGCTCCAGATCCTCGAGGCGGCATGGCCGTCCGGCCGGTCGCTCGAGGAGCGCCTGTCCCGTCCGCTGCACGACCCGCGGAACACGCCCGAGTGCATGCTGCTCCGCGTCAAGGGCGAGGTCGTGGCCTACCTCGCTATCCCCACGAAGACCATCGAGCACGCCGGCGTCCCGTACACGGCCGCAGGACTGAGCGCGGTCGCCACGCATCGCGCGCACCAGCGTCGCGGCTACGCCGGCCGACTCGTCACGGCGGCGCGCGAGCGGATCGCGGCGGCGGGCATCGACCTCGGGGTGTTCACCTGCGACACGCCGCTCGCGCCCTTCTACGTCGCCCGGGGCTGGGAGCTGATGCCCTCGACGGTGGTCGTCGGCGGCTCCCGAGGGCGCCCCTTCCGCGCCGACTCCATGGACAAGCGCACCCTGATGGGCTTCTTCACCCCGCACGCGCAGTCGCACCGCGCTGCCTTCGAGGACGCCGACATCTACCTCGAGCTGCGCGACGGCGACCTCTGGTAAGCCGCCCTCGACGCTCCCCGCGGCCATTCGAGGTCAACCGCGCCTCGCGGTATGATGCGACCCTCGTCAGCCCCGACCGGACGGCTCCGCCCTCTCGAGGCGTGCACTGGACTCGAGGTCCCGTGAACGGTTGCGCGATCCCGTGCTGATTCGTCTCATCGGCGGGCGCTTCTTCTATGGCTGGGTCATGGTCGCGAGCGCCCTCGCGATCAACCTCCTGAGCTCCACGCTCAACCCGGTCATCTTCTCGTTCTTCATCGGCCCCATGAGCGAGGACCTGGGCGTCAGCACCAGCGCGCTCTCCTGGTCGCTCACCCTCCGACTCGTCACCGCGGGCCTCGCCGGGCCGCTGCTCGGCGTCCTCATCGACCGCCACGGCACGAGGTGGCTCGGCGCCGCCTGCGGCCTCCTCGCCGGGATCACGATGATGGCGCTCTCCTTCGTCCACAGCCTCTGGCTCGTCTACGCGCTCTTCGCCCTCACCGGCTTTGCGGGCTTCGGTGGCCCCGCGGGCCAGCTCCTGACGCAGGTGCCCCTCGCGAGGTGGTTCGTGCTCAGGCGAGGCCGCGCGCTCGCCGTCGCCACCACGGGCATGGCCGCGGGCACCACGGTCGCGATCCCGGCCACGCAGGCCCTCATCGAGGCGTTCGACTGGCGCACGACCTACGCCCTCTTCGGGCTCGTGGTGGCCGTGGGCATCGCCGGGGTGAGCATCCTCTTCGTCCGGCGCGCCCCCGAGGACATGGGCCTCCACCCGGACGGCGCGGACCAGCCCCTTGACCTCACGGCGGCCCTGAGTCGCCCCTCGGCGATTGCCACCCACGAGCAGTGGTCCGTCCGCGAGGCACTCCGCACGCCCGCGATGTGGCTGCTGCTCGCGGCCCTCGGCTGCACCGGGGTGGCGCTCACCGGCACGCTCGTGCACCGCGTCCACTACTGGACGGACCTCGGGATGTCGCCCGCGCTGGTCGGCCTGGGGACGGCGCTCGACCCCCTCACGGTGGTGTTCTCGCTCATGGTCTTCGGGTCGCTGGGCGACCGCGTGCCCGTGCGCTACCTGGGCGTGGTCGGCTTCGGCGGGCTCGCCCTCTCGATCGTGCCGATGATCGTCAGCAACGGCGAGGCGTACACGATCCTCGCCCACAACTTCCTCTGGGGCGCGGCCGCCGGCGGCTTCATCACCCTGAACAACCTCGTCTGGCCCAACTACTTCGGCGTGCAGTCGGTGGGCGCCCTCCGAGGCGTCACGCTGCCCGTCTCGATCGCCGCGTCCGGCATCGGCGCGCCGCTCTACGGCTACCTCCTCGACGCGTTCGCACCGAGCGCCGTGTGGACGGTCTCCCTCAGCGCGTTCGCCCTCGGCGCGCTGCTGGTCTTCTTCGCACGCCCGCCGAGGCGTCCCCAGCCCGTCGAGGCCGCGCCCCCACGGCTCGTCCCCGCCGACCTCGAGACCCGCCAGGTGTGACGTTCGCGGTCACCCCGCCCGAGGGCCGTTCCTCCCGGGCTGCTCGAGGACCGCGCGCTTAGAATCGCGGCGATGCTCAAGATCAACGAGGCGTACCTCCGCAGCGGTCTGTTCGGTCTGCAGGACGGCATCGTCTCGACGACCGGCGTGGTCGCCGGCATCAGCGCGGGCATCGAGGACAAGACGGTCATCGTCATGGCGGCGCTCGTCGCCGTCATGGTCGAGGCCTCATCGATGGCGGCCGGCCAGTACACCTCCGAGAAGGCCGCTCACCAGCTCGAATCGAATGCCCACAGCGACAACCTCGTCGTCGGCGCGCTGATCATGTTCGCGTCGTACTTCCTCGCCGGGATGGTCCCCGTCGTGCCGACGATCGTCCTCAGTCAGCCGCTCGCGCGCTATGTCAGCATCGGAGGCGCGTTCGTCGCGCTCTTTGTCGTGGGCTACGTAAAGGGCAAGCTCGTGAGCCGCTCCGCGATGCGCAGCGCGACGGAACTCCTCGTGATCGGCGGGATCGCGACGATCATCGGCCTCGTGGTGGGCTCGATCTTCCGCGTCTAGCTCGGGTTCACGTAACCCCCACGGCTTCGAGGTCACACGCGGCCACACCGTGGGACACCACACCGTGGAACAGATGCGCCGTCTTGCTGCTCAACACATTTGTGCCTTGAACGTACACGGAGGCGGAGTACGAATAGCAGGGAGTTGGGCCTACTGAATCGAGTACGATGGCTGCCCGCTCTGTCTCCCGTATCGACCTCTCGAAGAACGTCGCCTCCGGGCTCGTGGTCGGCATCGTTGCGTTGCCGCTCTCCCTCGCCCTCGCGGTCGCGGTCGGCGTCAGCCCGATCGTCGGCCTGTACACGGCGGCCTTTGCGGGCTTCGTCGCGGCTGCCTTCGGTGGCTCCGAGTTCAACGTCACGGGGCCGACCGCCGCGCTCGTGCCGATCCTGTCGCACGTCGTCATCGTCCACGGCGCCCAGGCACTCCCGATGGTCGCAGTCATGTCCGGGCTGCTGCTGGTCGCCATGAGCATGCTCAAGTTCGGCCGGGTGATGCGCTTCATGCCCGGCCTGGTGGTGACGGGCTTCACCGCCGGGATCGCGATCGTGCTCGCCTTCGGTCAGCTCAACGCCTTCCTCGCGGTCAGCGGCACGAACCCCGGCCTCGAGCACTTCCACGAGCGGGCCCTCGACACCATCGAGCACCTGTCGACCGTCTCGATGACGACGCCACTCCTCGGCCTGGCCTCGATCGCGCTGCTGGTCATGTGGCCCCGGCTGCGCGGCCTCCGACGCGTCCCCGGCCCCCTTGCGCTGCTCCTCGGCGCGGGCGCGGCCGTCCCGCTCCTGGGGATCGACACCCCCACGCTCGCGGATCGCTACGGCGAGCTCTCCGGCGCGCTGCCGCTGCCCACCCTCGGCTTCTTCGATCTCGCCACGGCCGCCACGCTGCTCCCCGCGAGCGCCTCCGTCGCCGTGCTCGGCGCCGTCGAGTCGCTCCTCAGCGCCATGGTGGCCGACGGGCTCGCCAACGCCGAGGTCCGCCACGACCCGGATCGCGAGCTGCTGGGGCAGGGCCTCGCGAACATCGTCTCTCCGATGATGGGCGGCATGCCCGCCACGGCCGCGATCGCACGCACGGCCACGGGGATCCGCAGCGGCGCCACCTCGCGCGTCTCCGCGATGACGCACTCGCTCACCGTCCTCGGCGCCACGCTGCTCCTCGCACCGTGGGCCGGCATGATCCCCCTGGCCGCGCTCGCCGCCGTGCTGATCGTCGTCGCCTGGAACATCGCCGAGGTGCCCGAGGTCACCCGGCTGCTGCGCCGCGCGCCACGCGGCGATCTCGTCGTGCTCGTCTCGACGATCCTGATCACGGTCTTCTTCGACCTGACCTACGCGATCGGGTTCGGCGTGGCGGTCTCGGTGGGGCTGCTCCTGCGCAAGCTCATCGCGCTGCCCGCGGCACAGGAGCTACTGCCCGATGCCACCGGGCGCATCCAGGAGGTGTCCCCGGAGCTCAGCGACCTCATCCAGAGCCGTCCCGACGTCAAGGTGTTCACCGTGCAGGGCCTGCTCTCCTTCCACAGCGCCGCGGCCTTCGAGTACGAGCTCTGGGGCTCCGAGTACGAAACGCTGGTCCTGCGCATGAAGGACGTGCACGACATCGACTCCACCGGCCTGCTCACCCTCGAGGGCGTGATCGAGCACCGCCAGCGGCGCAACCGCCGCACGCTGATCTCCGCCGCACCCCCCAACGTCCTCGAGGTGATGGACCGCTTCGGCCTCCTCGACCTCGTCGGCCGCGACCACGTGTTCGGCGCCACCCGCGACGCGATCGCCTCGGTGCCGCCACCCCTCGGGCCGGCTCCCGCCGCGCTGTCGTCGCGTCGCCGGCTCGAACCGGAGTAGCGGCCCGCGCTACTCGAGGACGGTCACGCTCACCGAGGAGATCGGCGGCAGGTTCGAGGTCAGCTCGCGCCAGCTCTCACCCTCGTCGGCGCTCACGTACAGCTGCCCGGTGTTCGTCCCGAGGTAGACGCCCGCCGGGTCGAGGCGGTCGATCGCCATCCCCTCGCGGTACGTGCCCATGAACGCCCCCTCCTGCGGCAGCCCGCGCGTGAGGGGCTCCCAGCTCGCCCCGGCGTCCGAGGTCCGGTACACCCGCAGCTTGCCCTCGGGCGGCACGCGGAACTCGCCGCCCACGAGGGGTGCCACGTACGCCACGTCGGCGTTCCGCGGGTGCGCCGCGATCACCATCCCAAAGTCCGAGGGCAGCCCGGCCGTGATGTCGACCCAGTGGTCGCCGCCGTCGTCGCTGCGCACGGTGCCCCAGTGCACCTGCGCGTACAGCCGGTCCTGCCGCGCGGAGTAGACCACGTGGTGCACGCACTGCCCGAGCTCAGGGAACTCCTCGACGCTGGGGTCGTAGCGCACGTAGCCGTTGCGGATGCCGTCGTTCGCCGCGCGCCACGAGGCGCCACCGTCGTCCGACCTGAACACGCTCGGCGCCGACATCCCCACCCACATGCGCTCGGTCCGCGTCGGGTCCAGCACAATCGAGTGCGTGATCAGCCCGCCGTTGCCCGGGAACCACTCCTCGCGCGTGGGGTGCTGACTGAGGCCCTCCACCTCGTCCCAGGTCTCGCCGCCGTCATCCGAGCGGAATAGCGCCCCCGGGTCGACGCCACACCACAGCCGGCCGGCCTCCGAGGCTCGCCCGGGCTCGATGCGCCACAACCGCGCCACTGAGCCCAGCGGCGAGCCCTCGGCGAAGTGCGGGCTGCGCTGCGCGTCGTGCCACGTCGCACCCATGTCCCTCGAGATCGCCACGCGCGGTCCGAACCAGGGGTCGTTGCCCGTCGCATAGAGGACGCCCGTGCGCACGTCGATGGTCGCGTGGTTCACGTCCTGCCCGGCGAGGAACGGCCCCGTCAGCTGCCAGCGGTCGCGGCTCGCATCGCTCGAGTAGAGGAAGACGCCTTTCCTCGTGCCCAGCGTGACCATCACTGTCGTCGCCATGCGCGCACCTCCGCGTCGTCCCGCGTCGCGTCCCGGTCGGTCGTCGAGTATAGGAGCGTCGCTCAGCACCTCGATGTCGAGTCGTCACCCGGTCGGATCGCGGTGAGCCCTCGAGTGCGCGCCCGACGATGAGCCCGGGGCCGGGCTCGCCCGGCCGCTCGAGGTCGAGGTCCATGACCCGTGTCGACGGCGCCCGGCACGTCCGCCGTCGACGCAGCCCCTGGTCCGGGTCACCTCCGTTTCAGGACGTTCGGCCACGTCTGGGGCGACTTTCGGGTGCTCCGTCCGTGTCGTTCGGTGCGTAGTCTCAGTCGCCAAGGGGTCGGCACACTGATGACCTCCCGGTCAGAGGTTCGCCCCGGTCACCCGAGCCTAGCTCGGAAGCGCCCGTGTCGGCCCCTGTCGCCCCCTCGATGTCGTCCGTCGAGGCGATGAAGCCCCGTGAATACGGGGCTTCGTTGTGTTCAGGATCGTCAGTTCGATGTCGCCAGGGTGAGGGCTGCGACGGGCCTCCCCGTCCCTACCGCCCGATCGCCGATGCCCCGTCGACGTTCGTGTAGCCCGAGACGAAGGTCGTCGCCCGCTGCTCCTCCGGCTCGAACGTCTGCCGCTCCACCGTGCCGAGGTCGTTGCACAGCACATGCAGTGACACCGAGGCCTCCCGCGACGTGGTCACGATCTGGTGGATGTCGGCGTCAGGCGTCTCGATCGACGTGATCTCCCCGAGGCGAATCGGGAGCTCCGAGATCTTGCGCACGTCCGCGAATCCCGGCCGCGATCCGTCATCGAAGCGGCGGAACTGCCGCTCGATCTGGCCGCCCTGCACCAGCCCCACCCAGCCATCGGCAAGGTGGTTGTGCACCTTGGTCGCGTTGAGCGGCGGCACCACCATCGTGAAGATGCACAGGTCGGGGTCCTGGCTGCGGTACACGGCCCAGGTGGCCGTAGTGCCGGGCACGGGCTCGAGGAAGTGCGGCTGGATCCAGCTCGGATCCACGAGCAGCTGCTCGACGGGGGCACGCAACGCATCGAGGCGCCCACGTCCCGGCGCCTCGCGCGCCACGATGTTGCGAACGTCCTCCACGAACCGCCGGAGCACCGGCTCCACGGGCTCGATGTAGTACGACTCCATGGCGCCTCCCGCGGCTCAACTCAACGCGTCAACTCAATGCCTCAACGCGCGCCCCCGAGGATACGCGCCCGCTCACTCCTCGGGGCGTTCCGAAAACGCGTATGCTTGCCCCGCGAACCCACACCACCGAGGAGGCCCCAATGGCTCACGTGCACGCCGACTACCAGGACCGCAAGCGCATCCTCTTCACCACGCGCGGCGGCCGCGCCATCGTCAACGTCCGCGAGACTCTCGATGACGGCATGGTCGGCTACACCTCCACCGAGCTGCTGCTCGTCGCCCTCGGCAACTGCACGCTCGGGGCGCTCCTCAACCAGCCGCTGCTGAAGGACGTCGCGGTCACCCGCGCCGAGGCGGACCTCGAGGCGACGATGGCCCAGAACCCGTCGCGCGTCGTGAAGATCGACGTCACCCTCGACCTCGAGGTGGAGGACCCGGCCATCCTCGCGCACCGCGATGAGCTCGAGGCCCTCGCCTGCACCTGCCCGATCTGCAACACGCTCTCCAGCGTCGAGATCATCTCGAAGCTGAACCTCAGCGTGCGCGAGCCGGCGAGGGTAGCGGTCGGCGTCTAGCCCCGTTCCGCACGACCCACCGAGGCCTCAACCGGCAGCACCGAGGCATCAAGGCGCGAGGGCGCCTTACGCCTCGGTGGTGCCGTTGTGCGTCGACAGCCGGCTGAGGATGACGTAACCCAGCACGCCGCTGACCAGCGATCCGGCGAAGATGCCGACCTTGGCCTCGGCGAGCAGTGCCGCCGTCGGGTACGACAGCTGCGCGACGAACAGCGCCACGGTAAACCCGATCCCCGCCAGCATCCCCATGCCGAGGATGCCCGGCCAGCGCACTCCCGAGGGCAACTCCGCACCGAGGCGCACCGCCACGGCAGCTCCGAGGGCAATCCCCAGCGGCTTCCCGATCAGCAGGCCCAGCGCGACGCCCCACGTCAGCGGCGCGGTGGCCGCGAGGCCGAGCGCGTCCCCTCGCAGGTCAACGCCCGCATTCGCGAACGCGAACAGGGGCAGGATGCCGTACGCCACCCACGGGTTCAGCGCGTGCTCCAGCCGATCGAGGGGCGCCATGCTCGCGTCGTGCAGGCGCCGGAGGCGACTCACGGCCACCGCGTGGTGATGCCGCCGCGTCGTCTCGCTCCCGGCCTGCGACTCCGCCTCGATCGAGCGCAAGATCTCCCGCGCCTCCCCGACGAACTCGCGGGGCTCGCTCCACGAGTGCCACGGCGTGAGGAGTCCCATCGCCACGCCCACCGTCGTCGGGTGCACGCCTGACTCGACGACCGCCATCCACGCCATCACGCCGAGGGCTACGTAGACCGGGATGTCGCGCACCCCGACCCGCTGGATGGCATACGTGAGCCCGAGGATCGCGGCCGCCGTCAGCAGCGGCTCGAACGCGACGTCGCCCGCGTAGAAGATCGCGATCACCGCCACCGCCCCGAGGTCGTCGAAGATCGCGATGCCGAGGAGCAGCACCTTGAGGCCGATCGGCACCCGCGGCCCGAGCAGCGTCGCCACCCCGAGGGCGAACGCAATGTCCGTCGCGATCGGCACGCCCCAGCCCCGGGCCGCCTCGGGGTCACGCACCACCGCGAGGAAGATCAGCGCGGGGATCACCATGCCACCGGCCGCCGCGACCAGCGGCACCAGCGCACGCCGCACCGAGTTCAGCTCGCCGATCACGAGCTCGCGCTTGATCTCCAGCCCCATCAGGAAGAAGAACACGACCATCGCGACGTCGTTCACCCACCAGTGCACCGACTCGTCGACGCGGTAGAACCCCGCGTCGACCACGATGTGGCGCTCGAGCAGGTGGTGATACGCCTCGGACCACGGCGAGTTCGCCCAGGCGATCGCGAGGGCGGCCGCGATCATCAGCAGCAGCCCACCCGACGCCTCGGTCGCGATGAACTCCTGCACCGGCTGCACAATCGGGCGCACGAGCGCCCTCAGCCGCGGCGCGCCCGCGTGACGCTGGGCGCTCATCGTGTGAGGCGGGAGGGAACGGTCGCGCGCAGGCGCGCCTCGTCAGCCATCGGCCCGGCTATCGAGGCTGGTACTGGTCGCAGGGGAACACCCAGGCGGCCATCGAGTCCACCCACACGCCCGAGGACGGACAGCGTGAACAGTTCGCCGTCCCGTCCTTATGCGCCGCCCGCGCGTGTCCGCACTGGCACGGGGGAGCGGCTGGCTCGGCAGGTGGAGTCGTCATCGTGGCGCCCTCGGAAAGAAACATCGAGCAGGGTCCGGCCAAGGGTAGCGTCCCGGTGGGCGTTGCGACCCCGCCAGCACCCCTATCCGAGGAGCGTCGCCTCGACGAAGGAGTCGGACTTCTCGATGATCCCCTGTACCCCACCGAGGGAGCCCAGCGCTGCGGACCACGGCGGCTGCAACCAGATCTCCGGCACCTCGGTCGGCACCGCCGATCCGCGCGGATGCTCGAGGCCGTCCGGCAACCCGCACGCCGCCGCCAGGTTTCGCGAGTGGTGCAACACCTCGGCGAGCGTGCCCGGCTGCGTCTCCGGCGGCTGCGGCCACGCACCGATCGCCTCCACGAGGTCGTCCGGGAAGTTCCACTGCCGTGCCAGCAGCCTCCCGAGGTCTGAGTCGGTGTACCCGAACAGCGCCAGCTCCGCCTCGCGCAGCGAGATGCCACCCTCCTGCGCCAGCGAAAGCGCATCACCGAGGAGGTCCGGCGCCTGCTGGTCCAGCGCCAGCAGTCCGATCGCGTGCAGGACGCCTGCGGTGAACGCCTGGTGCCGGTCCAGGCGCACGCGCTGCGCGGCCGGCCCGGCGATGATCCCCACCCCGACGCAGTACCGCCAGAAGTCGTACCGCTCGATGAGCCCGTCGTGGCTCGCTCGGTTCATCACCGTCGAGACCAGCACCGCCGACCGCACCGTGCGGCTGCCGAGGAGCACCACGGCATCTCGGACGGTGCTGATCCGCCTCGCGTGCCCGTAGTACGCCGAGTTCGCCATCCGCAGCATCTTCGCGGACAGCGCCTGGTCCGCCGACATCACATCGGCAAGCTCATTCGCCGAGATCGACTGCTCCTCGGTGAGCGCGAGCACACGGACAGCCACCCCCGAGACCGGTCGCAGCGTCGCGACGCGCGCCGCAAGCTCCTCGAGGGACGGGTAGTCGAACGGCTGCTCTTCTGCTCGCCTTGCAGCGACCATGCGTCCATGCCTCCGGCGCGTCCGAGGACGCATTCCCTGCCGTCCCTATGAGGGTCGGCACCGATGCATGGAATCTGAATGTGGCCGTTGCCCCGCGTCCGGGCCCCGGCAGGTCCGCGCCCGCACCCCTCGAGGCGTCCCCTACCCGCTACTGGCGCGCCAGCGGGTGCCCCCCGACCAGGCGGTTCGGGTCATCGAGGCCCGCGTACGGCGGGAACAGCGACTCCAGCTCGCGCCGGATCGGGTCCCCCTCGGGCAGATAACGAGAGAAATCACCATCCGGCTCCGGGCGACCTCGGTCTCCGCTCAAGCCGTGATGGCGAATCTTGTCCTGCAGCAGCATCAGCCCCTGGAGGAGCGACTCAGGTCGAGGCGGGCACCCCGGCACGTACACGTCCACGGGGGTAATCAGGTTCACGCCCGGCAGCACCGAGTACCCGAACGCGAACGGGCCGCCCATGATCGCGCACCCACCCATCGAGATCACCCAGCGCGGCTCGGCCATCTGGAGGTACACGCGGCGCACCGCCGGCGCCATCTTCCAGGTCACCGTCCCCGCCACGATCATCAGGTCCGCCTGCCGAGGCGACGCGCGGAACACCTCGGAACCAAACCGCGCGATGTCATACCTCGAGGTCGCCGTGGCGATCATCTCGATGGCGCAACACGCCAGCCCGAACATCGCGGGCCACAGGCTCGAGGACCGCGCCCAGTTCAGCAGCCCGTCCACCGAGGTCAGAAGGACGTTCTTCTGGACCTCCTCCTCCAGCGACAGCGCCGCCGCCGAGGGGTTCAGGTCCTGGTACAGCAGCGGAATCGACCGCTGGCCATGCGAGTGGCTTGCACCAGTGGGGTCAGTCATCGTCATCGCCACGTCCGTTGCCCGCGCCGCATCGAGGCCGTCGAACGCTCCGGTCAGCGTCCCGCTCGCAGCACCCCGCATCCTATCCGGGCCCACCGAGGCCCGCAAATTCCGGGAGCTTCCCGATCCCCGCGGCCCCCGTCCGTCAGTACGGTCGTGTCATCGCGATTGTCATTCCGAGGGCGCTGCGCCCCCGGGATGCCCCCGGGAACCCTGCGGGATTGCCCGCGGGACATCGAGTCACTGCGAGACCGCCATGCCGAAGCCGACCCAGCTCCCCAACATGCCACCTCCAGCGCCCGGCGCGCCGAGTCTGCAGTACGGCTACCCCCAGCTCGGCGACCGCGGGAAGCAAATCGGCAGCGAGTTCGACCCCGAGTCCGCCTCGACAGGCACTGCCGACACGCTGAAGTACATCAACCCCTTCTACTGGTTCGGCAAGTCCGTCACCTACTCGACCGAGACGCGGTGGTTCAACACCTATCGCGCCGAGCGCCGTCCTCAGTACGACCACTACTCCGAGGAGGCCACGCCGCTCGGCGAGTTCGTCACGCGGCGACGTGGCAACGTCTGCTGGATGGAGCAGAAGTACCGCGTCAGGAAGTTCGTCGAGAACGCCTACGAGGAGCTCCAGCGCTACGAGGTCTGGCTCATCAACCAGACGCAGGAGTCCTACTACGAGTTCTTCACCGGCTTCGGCGGCACCAGCGTCGACTTCGCGATCGACGGCACGGCCGTCGCCTCCGGGGTCGCGAGCCAGTCACTCGGCGCCAGCGCTGCCAACGCCGCCGCCTTCGAGTCCGCCTCGGCGGCCGCGGCGACCGGCGATTTCGCGGCCGTGTTCGGGACGGCCGGGACGCCCGCGGCCTCGGCGGCCACGCTGAGCCGAGCAGCCGCGGTCACCAGCGGTGCCGCTCGCTTCATGGGCGCCCTCGGCTGGGGCTACCTGGTCTTCCAGCTCTCGACGGGCTTCGCGGTCTGGATGTCTGGCGGCGCGCGGAACCTCGCGGGCGACCTCCTCAACGAGGGCTGGTCGTCCCTCCGCACCTTCTGGGACGAGCGCATCGAGCTCGAGGAGGTCGAGGAGTGGCGGCCCGCAGGCGATCCGCACCCCTGCACCGCCGAGGAGTCCCAGAAGGCGATCCTCGTGCCCGGCGAGCACGCCTCCCGCTTCTCGAAGCGGCAGCTGGTCGCGCTCGCGCTCGTCCCCCTCGTGGGGCTGCTGCTCCTCGGGACCTTGCCGTTCCTCACACCCGACGGCCCGGAGACTCCCGCGGCCGAGTCGCCGGGCGGCGTGCTGGTCGGTGTCCCCGCCAGCGCCCAGGGCGACCCCGGCACCGGTTCGGCGACTGCCGCTCCCGCGGCCGCGACCAACCGTCCCCCGGTCGTCGAGGTGATCACGGTCTCCCTCGCCACTCCGGTGACCACCTACGCAATCGGTGCCTTCGACCCCGACGGCGACGCGCTCACCTACGAGTGGCGCCTGGCCGGTGAGGCGTGCGGGACGCCTCGAGGGCCATGGACCCAGAGCGGTGTCTCGGTGCGCTGGAGTCACAACTCGGCCGCGCCCGACTCCTGTCTCCACACGACGCCCGACCACCCGGTGACGGTCACCGTCACGGTCATCGAGGCTGGTCAGCCCCGCATCACCTGCACGGTCCGCGGCTCAGCGTCCCAGACCCTCGACGCCTCCGCCTGCGCGCCTGCACGCTAGGAGGCCCGTTTGCCCTGAGTCCGCTCTCCCCCGTTCGCCCTGAGCCTGTCGAAGGGCCAGCCGTCATCGAGGGGCACGAATCCACGATCCCGGAGCCCGGGCCCCCTCAGCTCACGAGCCAGGGCGCCCACTCCGGGGGCGCCTCGACGCGTACCGGCGAGAGCGCGCGCATCCGCTCCACGATCGGCGGCAGGACGCTCAGCAGGCGCTCGACGTCCGCCTCGCTGTTCTCACGTCCCAGCGTGAGGCGCAGCGACCCCCTCGCGAGGTCGGGCGGCACGCCCATCGCCACGAGCACGTGGCTCGGCTCCACGGAGCCCGTGGTGCACGCCGACCCGCTCGAGGCAGCCACGCCCGCAAGGTCCAGCGCCAGCAGGATCGACTCCCCTTCGACGAACCCCACGACCACCGACACGTTGCCCGGCAGCCGCTGCGAGGCGTCACGCGGCCCGGTGATCCCGAGCAGCGGGATGCGCCGCGGCAACTCCTCGAGGAGGCGCGCCTGCAGGGCGCGGTCGCGTGCGAGGTCGGTCTCGCGCTCCTCGTGCGCGAGGCGCATGGCCGTCGCGAGGCCCACGATGGCAGCCGTGTTCTCGGTGCCGGCGCGGCGTTCGCGCTCCTGCCCACCGCCGATGATCTGCGGCGCGAGCGGCGTCCCGGTGCGCACGTACAGCACGCCCGCTCCTCGAGGCCCGTACAGCTTGTGCGCGGTCATCGTGAGGAGGTCCACGCCGAGGCGGTCCACGTCGAGGGCGAGGTGCGCGGCGCTCTGCACCGCGTCGGTGTGCACCACCGCGCGCGGGTTCCGCTCGCGGACGGCCCAGCCGATCGAGGCGAGGTCGTTGATCGCCCCCACCTCGTTGTTGGCGTGCATGACACTGACGAGGACGGTGTCGTCCCGCACGGCAGCGGCCACCGCCTCGGCGCTCACGCGTCCCTCGCCATCCACCCCCACGAGGGTGACCGCGGCGCCCTCGCGGCCCAGCTGCTCGGCGGTGTCGAGGACGGCGTGGTGCTCGACGGCGCTCGTCACGAGGTGCCGCCCGCGCCCCCTCGAGGCGTCCATCACCCCGCGCAGCGCCAGGTTGTCGGACTCTGACCCCCCCGAGGTGAACACGATCTCCTCGGGACGCGCGCCCAGCAGCTCCGCGACGGTCTCGCGCGCCTCGTCGATGGCGCGCCGCGCGGCCTGCGCCTCGATGTAGATCGACGAGGGGTTGTGCCAGCGCTCACGGAGGTACGGCAGCATCGCCTCGATGACGCGCTCGTCCGGCCGCGTCGTTGCCGCATGATCGAGGTACACCCGGGCCCGTCCGTCGCTCGTCATGCCCGCCTCCGCTCGCACGCACCACGATCCTATGCGCGCTCACCGCCGAGGGCGTCCGTCACGCCGCGCCGTCCGACCCGATCACGAGCACCCTCGATACGCGCGTGCCTCCACGCGATGCAGCTGCACCACCGCGCCGAGGGTCGTTCGGAACTCCGCGAGGTCCGGCGCGCGCAGCGTGAACGTCCCCGGCGTGCCGTTCACGAGTTCGTCGCTCTGCTCGTCGCTCAGCGCGCCGCCGCTTCCGTCGTGTGCCGTACGGGGATCCCACAGGCTCCCGTCCACGTCGATGGGTGACAGGAGGCCGCAGTGCAGCAGTTTGAAGTACATCGAGTCGCCCACGTCGAGGCTCGCCGGTGCGCTCCTGGCCCTCCAGATGGCGATCTCCCCGCCCGATGGCTCGAGGAACTCAGCGCGAAGCGCCGGCGAAGACGTGAAAGGGTCCGCCGACGAGCAACCGGCCCACACCATGCAGAGCAGGAGAACAGCCCACGCTCGCATGGGGCAGGGTAGCCCTCGGAACCGGCGCCTTACTTTTTCTCACTCTCCGATCAAAACCTTGACCCTCTCGAGGCCGCACGCCTAACCTGAAATCACCGACATGAACGTGATGCGGCGTGAGGCCGAGGGAACGCGACGCCAGCCCATGACCAACGCCCGAGTCGAAACCACCCGCGAGCGCATCCTCGCCATCCTCCGCCGCTCCGACGGCGCCACGATCGACCAGCTCGCCGCCGACGTGGGTCTCGCGGGCGCCACCGTGCGCCGCCACCTCGATGTGCTCCTGCGCGACGGCCACGTCACCATCCAGCAGTCGAAGGGCCGCACCGGCCGCCCGAGGCACGTGTTCTTCCTCACCGAGGCGGGCGCCGACCTCTTCCCCCACCACTACGTCCGCCTCACCCACCGGCTGCTCGACGAGATCCTCTCCCTCGACACTCGGGAGACCGAGGGGCGCGACGGCCGCGCGCTCGCTGGCCTGGTGTTCGACCGCATGGCTGACCGGCTCGCCCTCGAGTACGCCTCGCGACTCCGCGGCGGCACCCTTGAGGACCGCGCCCGGCGCGCTGCCGCCCTCCTTGCCGAGGAAGGCATCGACTTCGAGGTCATCCCGGCCCGCGAGGCGGGGAGCGACGGCGCGGTCGACCTCGTGGGGCGCGGCTGTCCCTGTCTGCGCGTGACCGAACGCACCGAGGCGCCGCCACCGACCACCCACGCCGCCTCCGCGGGCTGCGAGCACGACCGCCGCTTGCTCGAGCGCCTGCTCGGCGTGCGGGTCACGACGCTCCCCTCGAGCGTGCTCCCCGGCGACTCGCTGGCGGGCTACCGCCTCGAGCCCACGCCGGTCCCGGCCGCACCCGCGCAGCCGATGGTGCCGCTGGCCTGACCCCGGCTCACCTCGTCGGCCCCGCCTGCCCGAGCGCGCCCACGCGCATCTCGAGGTAGCGACGCTCGGCCTCGTTCGTCGCCAGCGAGGCCGCCTCACCGAACGCCGCGCGCGCCTCATCCAGGCGTCCCAGCCGCTCGAGGAGGTCGCCGCGCGCCGCGTGCCAGAGGTGGTACCGCTCGAGCGCGAGCCCATCCACGATCGCCAGCGCCGAGGCTGCCCCGTCCCGCTCGCCCACCGCGACGGCGCGATTCAACGCCACGACGGCCGTCGGCTGCATGGCGTAGAGCTGGTCGTACAGCGCGACGACCTGGCGCCAGTCCGTCTCATTGGCCGTCGGCGCGTCGGTGTGTACGGCGGCGATTGCCGCCTGCAGCTGGAACACGCCCGGCCGGTTCACGCGCAGGCACCACCGCACGAGGTCGTGGCCCTCCTCGATGAGCGCCCGGTTCCAGAGCGCGCGGTCCTGGTCGGCAAGGCGCACCAGCGACCCATCGAGCGCTGCCCGCGCCGGCCGGCGCGCCTCGGCCAGCAGCAGCAGCGCGAGCAGGCCCTTCACCTCGGGCTCGTTCGGCATCAGCCCGTCGAGGACGCGCGCGAGGCGGATCGCCTCGGCGCACAGCTCCCCGCGTGCGAGGTCCTCGCCGCTCGTCGCGAGGTACCCCTCGTTGAACACGAGGTAGACCACGGCCAGGACGGAGCGCAGCCGTCCGGGCAGCTCCGCCTCCTCCGGCACGCGGTAGGGGATCCGCGCCGCCCGGATCTTCTGCTTCGCCCGCACGAGGCGCTGCGCCATCGTCGCTTCCGAGGTCAGGAACGCCCGCGCGATCTCCCCGGTGTGCAGGCCGGCCACGAGGCGAAGCGTGAGCGCCACCTGCGCCTCGGCCGCGAGGGCAGGGTGGCAGCAGGTGAACATCAGGCGGAGGCGGTCGTCGTCCACCGCGTCCTCCTCCTGCTCGTCCGACCTCGATGGCGCGGTCTGCGAGGCCAGTCGGACGGCCTCTCGCTGGCGCTGCTCGCGCGTCCCCTCGCGACGGACCCAGTCGACCGCCCGGTTGCGAGCAGTGGTGATGATCCAACCGGGCACGCTCGGCGGCAGTCCGGTCTCGGGCCACCGCCGCAGCGCGATCTCGAAGGCGTCCTGCACCGACTCCTCGGCGAGGTCAACGTCCCCGAAGGTGCGAATCAGCGAGGCGACCGCGCGCCCCGATTCGGCTCGGAACGCGCGCTCGATGTCGCTCGCGGTTACGGTCACGGCTGAGTCGTCCCCAGTGCCCGGTCGCCCCGCGTCGGCTCGGTGCTTCAGCTCAGCGCCTCAGCTCTGGACGTGCGCCGGGTCCATCCACATCACCTCCCAGACGTGCCCATCGAGGTCCTCGAAGCTCGAGGAGTACATGAACCCGTAGTCCTGCGCGGGCATCGCCGGGCCGCCTCCCGAGGCCAGCGCGCCGCTGACCATCGCGTCCACGGCCTCCCGGCTGGGGCAGGACAGCGCCACTAGCACCTCGACCTGTGTGCGCGGGTTCGTCAGCTCCTTCTTCGTGAAGCCCTGGAACTTCTCCCGCTCCAGGAACATCGCGAACGCCTGGTCGTTCACCCGCATGCTCTCCGAGTGCTCATCGCGGAACTGCTCGTTGAACGTGAACCCCAGCCCCTCGAAGAAGCGGCGCGTGGCCGCTGCGTTCTCCACGGCCAGGTTCACGAAGATCATGTGGTCCTGTGTCATCTCGCCCTCCTCATCGTTGCGGGGTCTCTGCGTGCTGGCGGTCGCTGGACGTGCCGAGCCGTCCGCGCGACGCCTAGGCCTCCGGCTCGTCCTGGAACGGCCGCACCTCGATTGGGCCACGGCAGGCGACGGTCGCCTCGCGTGCCCACGCCAGCGCGGCATCGAGGTCGGCCGCCTCGATGATCCAGAACCCACCGAGGTACTCCTTGGTCTCGACGTACGGACCGTCGATGGTGACCACCTCGTTGCCCTGTTCGCGCACCACGGTCGACGCCGAACTCGGGTGCAGCCCACCCCCGAAGACCCATGCGCCCGCGGCCTTGATCCGCTGGTTCACGGCGTCCACGTCCGCGTACATCTGCTGCATCACTTCCGGCGTCACCGCTGCCATATCGGCATCGCTGCCGTACACGGAGAGCATGTACTGGGTCATCGTTCGATTCCTCCCTGGGTCGCGTCCGACCCGCTGTCGGACTGCTGCCACCTACACGAACGGCACGCGCCGAGATCGACAGGGATCGACGGCCGGCGAAGAATCTTCTTCGAAATCTCCTCGGAGGTGCTCCGCCTGGGCCGTAATACGTCCCATCGAGGCCTCTCGAGGCGCCTCGAGGGGCCGCGCCCTCTCGAGGGCCGCGCCACCGGCGCCTAGCCAGCCCATCCCCGATTCGTTATCCTCTGGGGGAGTCCGCTGCCGTGGCGTGTGCCGTCGGCCCCGGAACGTGTCAGTCGGATGTGTTCGGTCCGATGATCAGATGTACCGCTGATCCGGACCGTGGGAAGGCACTCGGATGACCACCCTTGACCTGAACGCTCTCGTTGCGGCACCCCCCGTGCCGGTGTCCATCATCTCGATTACCCCGCGCGCCGCTGTGAAGGCGAAAGCCCTCCTCGAGGCCCGCGGCGTCGCCGACGCCGCCCTGCGCGTGTTCGTCGTCGGGGGCGGCTGCTCCGGCTACCAGTACGGCATGGCCATCGCCAGTGACACCGAAGCCGGGGACGCGGTCATCGAGGACGAGGGCGTACGCATCCTCGTCGACGCCGACTCACAGCAGTACGTCGCCGGCGCCGAGATCGACTACGTCGAGGACCTCATGAAGTCCGGCTTCACCATCCACAACCCGAACGCCACCTCGTCGTGCGCGTGTGGCTCGTCCTTCCAGACCGCCGATGGCAGCGGCCAGGCCCGCGCCTGCCACTAGCCACCTCGGCTCCCCGAGGCGAATCGAACGGGCCCCGCACGCGCGGGGCCCGTTTTCGTCCACCCGGCCAGTCCCATCGATCCGTCGATCCGTCAAACCAGATCAATCGAGTCAATCAAGTCCCGAATCTGCAGCCGGCCCCACAATCAACTTCAATCAAGTGCCACCTCGCGAGGTAGACCCATGCAACCGTGGATCGTCGTCGGCTCCCCGGACAACTTCGAGCTCCTCCGTGAGCGCAACTTCGACCTCTGCGCCTTCAAAGGCTCGAGGCAGAAGCAGTCCTCGGAGATGCGCCCCGGCGACCGCATCGTCCACTACCTCACCGGCGACGTGCGCTTCGGCGGCATCGTCGAGGTGACCGGCGAGATGTTCGAGGACACCACGGACTTCGGCCTCCGCTCGAAGGCGAAAGAGGGCGAGGAGTACCCCTACCGCATCCCCACCAGGCCCGTCGTCATCCTCGATCCCGCGGCGTACATCGATGTCCGCGAGATCACGGACCTCCTCGACAAGACGCGCAAGCTCGGCCCGAAGAAGCTCGGCATGGCCTTCCGAGGCAACCTCCACCGCATCTCGGACGCCGACTACGAGACCATCGAGCGCCTGATGCGCGAGCGCGCGTGAACCTCGACGGATACGCGAGTAGGGGAAACCCCGTACTCGCGTCCTCCGCTGCACGGTACGATTGACTGCGAGGCAATGGAGCCCCAGATGCAAGACACGGTTTCGAGCAGCGCCCCGTCCTCCTTCAACCACGACGAGCCGCCGCCCCAGGCGCCGCCCGTCCGCGTGCTGACGCGCTCCCGTGACCGCATGGTCGGCGGCGTTGCCGCTGGCATCGGCGACTACTTCGATGTCGACCCGACCATCGTGCGCCTCGGGCTCGTGCTCGCGACGCTGCTCAGCGGCGGCATCGTGCTCCTCGCCTACGTCGTGCTCTGGGTGATCATGCCGGACCCGCCCGCCTCGGCGCTGCTCATCTCCGGACAGACCGGCGCCCCCCGAGTCGCGTCGGGCCTCCGCAACTCGAACGGCGCGTTCGTGCTCGGCGTCATCCTGATCGGCGTCGGCGGCCTGGCGCTGATGAGCCAGTTCCCGATGTTCCACCTGATCGGGTCCGGCCTCGCGCGCATCTGGTGGCCGTCGATGCTGATCCTCATCGGCGCCGTGCTCGTCCTGTCGCGAGCGCGCGACTAGCCGACCGGCACCACCATGCGGCACCCCTTCCTCGAGGCCGTCGAGCGCGGCGCCATCCTCGCCGACGGCGCCATGGGCACCCTCCTCCGCGAGCGCGGCTGGCGCGCGCCCCACGAGTGCGCAGCCCTCGAGGCGCCCGACCTCGTCCGACGCGTCCACGAGGACTACATCGCCGCCGGTGCCAGTCTCATCCTCACCAACACCTTCGAGGCCAACCGCGCCGTCCTCGGGCGTCACGGCCTGGCCGACCGCGTCCACCGCGCGAATACGGCCGCCGCGAAACTCGCGCGCGATGCCCGCGAGATCAGCGGGCACTCCCTCTTCATCGGCGGCTCGATGGGGCCGATCGGCCGCGAGCTCGCCCTCGGCGCGTGGACGCTCGCCGAGGCGTTCGCCGCCCATCGCGAACAGGTGGAAGCCCTCGTCGAGGGCGGCGTGGACCTCCTCGTCCTCGAGACGTTCCCCAGCCTCCGTGAGGCCCGCGAGGCGATCCGCGCCGGGCGTGCGGTCACAGACATCCCCGTGGTCGCGATGCTGAACTTCAGCGCCGACCTCGCGACGCCCGCAGGTGAGCGCCCGGCAGAGATCGCCCGTGTCCTCGCCGAGGCCGGGGCGGACGTGGTCGGCATCAACTGCGGCGTGGGTCCGCAGGCCGCCCTCGACATGCTCGAGGAGATGGCGCGCGATCCGGCCCATCCGCTGCTCGCGGTCCAGCCAAACGCGGGCCTGCCGATGCACCACGGGTCGACGCTGGTGTACCCCGCCAGCCCCGACTACTTCGCGGACTTCGCCCTGCGCGCCCGCGACCTCGGGGCGGTCTACATCGGCGGTTGTTGCGGCACCGGCCCCGCGCACGTCCGTGCGATGCGCACGGCGCTCGGGCGCACGGCTGAGGAGGTCACGGGCGCAGTGCAGGCCGTGCAGGTCGCGGTCCGCCCATCCTCCGAGATGGTCTTCGTCCCCCGTGCCGGGCAGGAGCCCCTCGCGTCCGAGGAACCGGCGTCGGAACCCCGTCCCCAGAGTCTGCGCGACAAGCTCGCCGCGGGCCGCTACGTGGTCTCCGTGGAGATCGACCCGCCTCGAGGCGTCACCACGCGCAAGGCGCTCGAGGGCGCCGCGATGCTCAAGGACGCCGGCGTCGACGCGATCAACATCGGCGACTCACCGATGGCGCGCGTGCGCATGGGCGCGCTTGGCTTCGGCGTGCTCGTCCAGCAGCGCGTGGGCCTCGAGGCGATCATCCACCAGACGACGCGCGACCGGAACCTGATGGCGCTGCAGGCCGACATGCTCTCGGCGCACGCGCTCGGGCTGCGCTGCGTGATCGCCCTCGGTGGGGATCCGCCTCCCGAGGCGTCCCAGTCCTCGGCGGTGTGGGACGTCGACTCGATCGGCTTCATCCGCGTGCTCAAGCGTCTGAACGAGGGCGTCGACTTCGCGGGCAACTCGATCGGTGGGCACACCGACTTCTGGATCGCCGCCGCCGCAAACCCGACAGCCGACGACGTGGACCTCGAGCTGCGCCGTGTACGCGAGAAGCTCGCCGCGGGCGCTGACGCCCTGATGACCCAGCCCGTCTACGACACCGCTCGCGTGACCGAGTTCTTCGAACGCCTCGCCGAGACCGGTCCCCTCGATGTGCCGGTGCTGCTCGGGATCATGCCGCTCGTCTCGTACCGCAACGCCGAGTTCGTCCACAACGAGCTGGCCGGGGTGGTCGTGCCCGCCTCGGTGCGCTCCCGCATGCAGCGCGCCGGTGAGGCCGGCACCGCCGAGGGCATCCAGATCGCCCTGGAGCACATCGCGGAGACGCGCAGCCTCCCCTACGTCTCCGGCATCTACATCATGCCGGCCTTCGGTCGCTACGAAATCGCCGCCGAGGTCACGCGCCGCATCGCCTCACTCGAAGGCGCTACGCTCGCGCCATGACCACCAGCGATGGCCTCGAGGCGCCACAGTCGATGCAGCAGTACCTCGCGCTGTTCAGCGCGCGCGCCCTCGATGGCATCGTGAGCGCGATCGAAGACCTCTCCCGCGAGGAGCTGCACGCCCGCGCCTCGGAGCGCTCGAACTCGATCGGGTGGGAGGCGTGGCACGTCTTCCGCAGCGCCGACAACCTCCTCCACTTTGTGTTCTACCGCGAACAGCCGCTGTGGCTGGTCCACGGCCTCGACGAGGCGTGGGGGCTTCCGCGGGTCGAACAGGGCACGGGCATGGCCCCCGAGGTGGCGCACGCCCTCGTCTTCCCCGAGCCGAGCGCGCTCGCCGGGTACGGTCGTGACGTGAGGTCGGCGGTGGTCGCCCGCATCGAGGCGATGTCAGACGCCGATCTCCAGGCGCGGACCCTCGTTCGGCCCTGGGGCGAGGTGACGCGCCAGGAGGCGATCGGGCAGGTCCTCATCGCGCACGGCAACGGCCACCTCGGGCAGATCTCCACGGCCCGGGAGCTCCTCGGCAGGAACGGCGTGGGCATCTGATGGACCGCGCGACGGCGGAGTCGGTCCTGCGACCCGAGGCCCGCGTCGCCCTCGATGCGTGGCGCGTGCTCGTCGAGGCGGACAACGAGCAGGTGCGCCGCATCTCGGAGCGCGACCTGGACGCCGACTACTACGCGCCCATGACCGAGCGCTTCCGGCCCGGCTCTCGTCCATCGCAGGAGCTCCCCGTCCTCGAGGTGCTGGCACGGGCCGAGGACACCTGGATCGACATCGGTGCGGGTGGCGGGCGCCTCGCCATTCCGCTCGCCGGGCTGGTGCGGCGCGTGATCGCGGTGGAGCCGTCCGAGGCGATGCGCAGCACGCTCGAGGCGGCCCGTCGTGACGCCGGCCTCGCCAACCTCGAGATCGTGTCCGGGGCCTGGCCAGACGCAGCCGCTTCGGGGGACGTGGCGCTGTCGGCGAACGCGGTCTACGACATCGCGGACATCGGTGCCTGGATTGACGGGATGGAGCGTGCCGCCTCGAGGCTGTGCGTGATGGTGCTGTTCGACCGCGGCCGGGGGCACGCGTGGTCGGAGCTCTTCGAGGCCGTCCACGGCGAGCCCATCGCAGCGCTACCGGCGGCCCGCGAGTTCGTCGCGGTCCTCGGCGCGCTCGGCCGGACCTGCGCGGTGCAGACGATCGCCGCAGAGCCGCCGGGCGTCACTCCCGAGGAAGCCGCGTACACGCAGGCCCGGCGCATCTGCTGGCTCCTCGCGGGCTCCGAGCGCGACGCCCGCATGCAGGCGTTCCTCCGCGCGCATTACCTCGTCGAGGGCGGTGGCTACGCGATGCCGGCGATGCGCCGTGCGCTGCACGTGATCACGTGGACCCCGCCGGGCAACGCGTAACGGGGGCTACTCGCGGCGTCGCCGACGCGCGATCCCGAGGGCATCGCGCACGCGCTGGAGGCGCCACAGCACATCGAGGTCCCGCTCGTTCACCTCGTGGACCAGGCGGTCGAGGGTGACCGCGCCTCGATAGGGGTGCTCGCCGACGCGTTCCCACTCGTCCTCGCGGTCGCGCAGCAGCCAGACCAGTTCCTCGCGCAGCTCCCAGTACTCCCCGAGGAGTCCCTCGACGTCATCGCGGTCGTACGCCCCGTCGAGCGGTCCGTAGTGCGCGCGGCGCTCCGCGATCACCGCTCCGTTCCGCCGGAGGATGGCACGCGCGGCGGCCGTGTCCTCGCGCTCCGAATCCCGCAGGAATCCCACGATCTCGAGCATGGACCACTCGTCGGCCTCGGTCCGGCGGCGTGCGTCGCGCTCCCGAATGCCGTCCAGCTCGCGTGCGATCGAGTACGGCACCTCGCGCAGGGCCTTGAGGACCCAGCGCCGGTTCGAGCCGTACTGGCGCGTGCGGTACCGCACCGCCTGCTCACGCTCCTCGAGGGTGTCCCGGTCCTCGTAGTACGCCATCACCGAGATCATATTCCCGCCCTCACCGAATCGATGTGCGCACCGCGTCGATTTGCCGCAATTGCTGCAATTGCCGCCCATGCACCGTGCCGGCCGGCCCGACATCGTGGTTTGCTCCCCCTCGGTCGCCTGCATACGATTGGCGTCCCGTGAACGTTGCCGCCCTGCCCTACACCCTGCTGATCATGCTCATCGAGCTCGCGGCAGGAGGCGTGGCGGTATCCACGTACTTCGATGCGCGGCGCATGGTGACGCGTGGCTACGTCCAGACGGGCGCCCTCGTCAACCTGCCGCTCGCGCTGGCGGGCCTGACGATCGTGCTCACCGTGCCCGCTACCTCGGACGTCGATGGCTACGCCCTTGCGAGCGGCTGGCTGTTGCCCCTCCGCGCCAGCCTGCTTGCCCTCGTGGCCTCGCTCGCCGCGCACCTCGTGGCGTCCTTCGCGCTCGGGGCCGGCCCTCGAGTCTTCGCGGGCGCACTGGCGAGTGCGAGCGGGGTGGCGTCGCTGGTCTGCCTCGGGGGGCTGGTCTCGGCGCCGACGTGGTCGCTTGCCGGCTCCCTGGCGAGCCTGGTCGTGGGCGGTGCGGTCCTCGGCGGGGCGCTGATGGCGATGTCCTGGGGCCACTGGTACCTGACCAACTCGGGCCTGCCGAAAGAGCCGCTCGAGCAGATGTCGCTGCTCGTGCTGGGCGCCGTCATCGTGAGCGGCGTGCTCACGATGCTGGGCGCAGCGATGCCGCCCCGCGTGGAGCCGGTCGCCTCGAGTGTCACGGTGGCGCTGGTCGCCAACCCCGCGTTCTGGCTCCGTGTCGGCGTCGGGCTCGTGTTCCCGGTCGTCCTCGCGACGCTGGCGTGGAAGGCTGCGGCCGTCCGAGGCATGATGTCGGCCACCGGGTTGCTCTACGTGGCGCTGGGCTGCGTGCTCGCGGGGGAGTTGATGGCTCGCGGGCTGCTCTTCACGACGGGGCTGCTCGTATAACGTCGAGTATTCGCTCGGGATGGCTTTCACAAGCGCGATGAGGCTTCGGCGTATCCTGATCGCGCGCGGACTCACGCGCGGCCCCTCGACACCGGAGGCAGCCTGGTTTGCCTGAGCCTCGTGTCCCCTCGGCGCGCATCCGCTCCACCCTCCGTCGCGTACCTTCTGGCGAGGTAGCCTCGCGGCCTGCGGCTCAGCCCTCCGACGACGAGCTGATGTCCGGCCTGGCGGCGGGTGATATCGGCGCCCTCGAGGCCATCTACGACCGCTACGGGTCGCTGGTGTTCTCGGTTGGCCTCCGGGTGCTGCTCGACCGGCAGCTTGCCGAGGATGTGACGCAGGAGGTGTTTCTGCGGCTGTGGCGGCGGCCCTGGGCGTACAACCCGGAGCGTGGCCGCTTCGTGAGCTGGCTGATGTCGGTGACACGGAACCGTGCCATCGACGAGCGCCGGCGGCTCACGAGGCGCGCCGTCGAGGACTCACAGGACGACGGCCTGCCGGAGATCCCCGACGCGGGGCACTTCATGGACCCCCTCGCGGAGGCCGTCCTGGCCGACGAGCGGCGAGCGGTCCGGGCAGCCCTCGAGCAGTTGCCGGTGGCGCAGCGAGAGGTGCTGGAGCTCGCGTACTTCGCGGGCCTGTCGCAGACGGAGATCGCCGCGCGCACCGGCGATGCGCTCGGGACGGTGAAGACGAGGGTGCGGCTCGGGATGCAGAAGCTGCGGGCGCTCCTCGGAAGCGGATAGCTGGCGAGTCGCCTCGCATGGTTGGTGGGCACGGAGGACAAGTGACACCTGAGGAACGCGAGGAGCTGCTGGCGGCCTACGCCCTCGGGACCCTCTCGGGCCCGGATGCGCAGGCTGTCGAGGACCTCGTGCGCTCAGACCGAGGCGCGGCCGAGGACCTCCGTGGCTACCACGAGGTCGTCGACCTGATCTCGCTCTCGGTCCCCCTCCGGCGCGCCGATCCCGGCCTGCGGACGCGCGTCATGGAGGCCGCCCGACGCGAGACTCGACAGCGGCGCCGCGTGAATGTGCGCGAGTTCGCCGGGTGGATCGCGGCTGCCGCCGCGTGCCTGGTCGCCGTCGCGTGGGGCTGGGGCGTGGAGCAGAGCGTGACCCGCCTCGAACAGCGGAACGCCGAGCTGACAGCCGTCGTCGAGTCGGACGCGAAGCAGATCGCCCAGCTCGTCGTAGCGGCGGGCGCCGGCTTCACCGGTGAGGGCCTCCGGCGTCAGATCGAGGACACGCAGGAGAGCCAGCAGGTGATGCTCGCGGTCACCACTGACCCGCAGGCGCGGAACAGCCCGCTGCTGCCCACGCCCTCGGGCCACGACGCGCACGGCCGCTACGTGTGGAGCGAGAGCGCGACCGCGGGCGTCGTCGTCGCGAAGGACCTGCCCCCGCTGCCCTTCGGCAGCGTCTACCAGGCCTGGTTGCTGCAGGGCACGACCGCGGTCTCCGCGGGCACCTTCACACCGGACGAGCACGGCAGTGCCGAGGTGGTGCTGCGCCCGACCTCGACGATTGAGCCCAGCACGATCATGGTCGCCGTCGCCCCCGAGGGCGGGTCGGCGGGGGTGGGCCGGCCCGTTGTGCTGGTGGGGATGATCCGCTAGCCGCGCGTTCCTCGACGGTTGAGCACCTGGCCCACCCGGGTCGCGGCGAATGCTGCCGCGGGCTCCACGCCTCGGAGGCGGGCGTCCGCGTACCAGAAGAGCTCGCGCAGGATCGCGGTGAGCGGCACGGCCACCACGAGTCCCCAGAAGCCCATCACCGCCCCGAAGACGACCAGCAGCACCAGCACCATCGCCGGATGCAGCTCCACCGCACCACCCTGGATCCGAGGCACCAGCAGGTAGTTCTCGGAAAGCTGCACCCCGAGGTACAGCAGGGCGACCCACACGAAGTTCCCCGGGTCCGTGGCGAGCACCACCAGCAGGCCGGGAATGGCCCCGAGCCACGGCCCGATCACGGGGACGAGCTCGGTCAGACCCGCGATCACGGCGAGGCCCACTGACAGCGGCACGTCGAGGAGCCCCAGCCCGATGCCCACGGCGCTGCCCACGACCAGACCCAGCAGCAGCTGTCCCTTGAGGAACCGCCCGAGGAGCACGTCACTGATGCGCAGCAGGTTGTCTACGTCGGCGGTGGTGGCCGGGGGACTGGCTCTCAGCACCGCCGCGCGCGCGTGGGAACGATCACGCATCGCGTAGAACATGAAGAAGGGGACGACCGCGAATCCGAAGATGAGCCCGATCGTGCTCGTGACGGTCTCCAGGGTGCGACGGGCCATGGTCCCGAATGCGGCCGTCGCGGCGGCCGTGGCCTCGTCGATGTACCCCTCGAGCTGTGCCTGGACCTCAGCCGGGACGCGTGCGCGGTACCGCTCGAGCCAGGCCGTGCCGGTCACCTGCGCGGCATCGACCGTCTGGGGCAGCGTGTTCACGAACTCGACGATCTGGTTCGCCGCCACGACGAGGGCGACGGAGCTCAGCCAGACAAACGCGCCGCCCAGCACGAGGTAGATCACGCCGACCGCCAGGCCTCGGCGCAGCGTGTCGCTCGCCCTCGTCAGCACCGGCAGCGCGATCAGGCGGTCCACCAGCGGCGCGAGGGCATACGCGATGATCGCCCCGACGGCGAACGGCAGCAGCGAGGAGCTCGCCTGCCACACCATCCATGCCACGAGCACGACTGTGCCGAGCCAGAGCGCGAGCCGCCATCGAGCCCTTGTCATGCGTCATCCTTGCCCTGCCCGCCCTGCTGATCATGACGGTCGGAGCGCCCGCTGTCTGCACCGGTGTCGCTCCTCGGCCTCGCGGCTTGTCTTCCTCCCACATATTGAGATATCGTCTCAACTACAGATGAGAGCATGTATCAACGGGTGGAACCGATGAGGAAGCACTGGCCGCTCGCCGTGGCGTTGTCCCTGCTCGCCGTGCTCGGGGCAAGTTGCGCCTCGGAGGGCGAACGGGCGCCGGGCCCGCTCCGGGTCGTCACGACGACGGCAATCCTCGAGGAGTTCGTGCGTGCCGCCGCCGGGCCTGACGCCCAGGTCGTGGCGCTGATCCCCGCCGGCTCGGACCCCCACTCGTTCGAGCCACCGCCGCAGGTCGCGCAGGACATCGCGCGGGCCGATGTCATCGTGGTGAACGGCTACCACCTCGAGGGGAACCTGCTCGAGGTGGTAGCCGAGAACCGCCGGAAGGACGCGACCGTGATCGTGGCGGCCGAGGGCATTCCAGCGCTGGCGGCCGACCACGGGGAGGGCGGGTCGGCGCACGGGAACGAGCCGGCTGCGGACGGGTTGCCCGCGCTCGCGGAGGCTGAGGGTGATCCGCACATGTGGCTCGACCCGGACCTCGCGGCCCGCTACGTCGAGAACATCGGCGCTGGCCTCGCGACGGCCGATCCGACGCAGGCCGCGGAGTACCGCGAGCGCGCTCGGCAGCACGCCGAACGCCTCCGCAACCTCAAGCAGGAACTGGCATCGATGCTGGAGCCGATTCCGCCTGGTCGCCGGAACATCGTCGTGTTCCACGACGCATTTGCGTATTTCGCTCGAGCGTTCGCGTTCGACCTCGTGGCGGGCGTCCTGCCCGGAGAGGGCGGCCGTGAGCCCAGTGCTCGGGACGTCGCGGACACGGTGGCGCTCGTGCGCCAGCAGGGCGTGCCGGCGGTGTACAGGGAGCCGCAGTTCTCCTCGGCGGTGCTGGAGGGCATCGCGCGCGAGGCTGACGTGCGCGTCCTCGAGCTCTACAGCGACGCATTCGGGCAGGGCGTGAGCAGCTACGAAGAGATGATGCGCGCGAACGGGCAGGCACTGGTACTTGGTCTCGGTACGGCAGCGGCGAGGTAGACTCCGCCCATGCAGGCTCCGTCGTCGCCCATCCGCGAGCACGTCCCCGCTCGTGAGCCGCTTGCTCCCGAACATCGACACAAGGAGCTCGCCCTCGACGTGCGCGACCTCTGGGCGGGCTATCCCGGGCAGCCGGCTGCCGTCCGAGGCGTGTCGTTCGTCGTGCCCTCCGGGGAGATGGTGGGCCTCGTGGGGCCGAACGGAGCCGGGAAGTCCACGCTGTTCAAGTCGATCCTGGGCCTGATCGAACCGCTCCGCGGTGACGCGATCGCGTTCGGGCGGCCGGTGCGCGAGGCCCGCGACGACATAGCCTACATGCCCCAGGTCGAGGAGGTGGACTGGGGATTCCCGGTCTCAGTGCTCGATGTGGTGTTGATGGGGCGCTACCACGGCTTTCGGCCGTTCGCGCGCTGGAGCCGCACGGACCACGACCGCGCTCGCGAGGCCCTCGAGCGCGTGAACCTCGCCGAGTTCGCCGGTCGCCAGGCGGGGCAGCTCTCGGGCGGCCAGCGTCGCCGCGTCCTCATGGCCCGGGCCATCGCGCGAGGCGCGCGCCTGCTCCTCCTCGATGAGCCGTTCGCCGGGCTGGACGCCGCCGCTCAGCACGAGTTGCTCGAGATCCTCGATGGCCTGGTGCGCGAGGGCAATTCGATTCTCGTCGCGACGCACGACCTCTCCTGCGTGATGAGCTCCTGCGACGAGGCCGTGTGCCTGAATCGCGAGATCATCGCCGCCGGCCCCCCTGCCGAGGTGCTGACGCCGGAAGTCCTCAGCGAGACGTTCCACATGCACCTCGTGACGGTGGGCGCACTCGGTGTGCAGGTCGCCGGGTTCTACCCGCAAGCGTCGGCCCGGGCCGAGTCGAGTCGGCGCTAGTGGGCGGCCTCGAGGCGTGGCTGATCGAGCCCTACCGGTTCGAGTTCATGCGCCGGGCGCTCCTGGCGCTCATGCTCGTGAGCCTGGTGGGGGGCGTCGTCGGGGCGTTCGTGGTGAACAAGGGCCTCGCGTTCTCGGGGGACGCGCTGGCGCACTCGACGCTGGCGGGCGTCGCGGTCGCGTTCGTCTCCGGGGGCAGCGTCGTGGTCGGTGCGCTCGTCGCGGCGGTGGTGACGGCGCTCGGGGTGGGACTCACGAGGCGGCGCGCGCGGGTCTCCTACGACACGGCCATCGGGATCTTCTTCGTCTCGATGTTCTCGTTCGGCATGCTCATCCTGTCGAGGCGGACGTCGTACACGCCGGACCTGACCGCGTTCGTCTTCGGCAACATCCTCGGCGTCTCCGCGGGGGACCTGGTGGCCGCAGGGCTGCTGACCGCCGCGCTCATCCTCTTTGTCCTTGCCTGCTACCGCGAGCTGGCGATCGTGGCCTACGACCCGGCCGTCGCTGCGGCGATGGGGGTGCGGGCCACGCTGTTCGAGTACGCCATCCTCGTGATGGTCGCGGTCGCCGTCGTGGTCGCGCTGAAGGCGATCGGCATCGTCCTGGTCAATGCGATGCTGATCATCCCCGCGGCGACGGCGGGCCTCATGGTGCGGCGGCTGTCGCTGATTATGGTCTACGCCTCGCTGCTGGCGATGGCCTCGGCGGTGGTGGGGCTGCACCTGTCGTTCCACGCGCGCGTCGCGGTGAGCCCGGCGATCGTCCTGTCCAGCGCTGCGACGTTCCTTATGGTGGCGGTGGTGACCTCGAGGCGGCGCGCGCGGATCGTTGGTCCCGAGGGGAGCACAGGTTGACGGAACCTCGTGAGGCGGACGCTCCGGACTGGCTCGCCTACCCGCGGTCGCTGGTGTCCCCGATCTACGGGCACCTCGGATTCGACATAACAGCAGGGGGCGAGGGCTGGCTCGAGATCACGCTCCGGGTTACCGATATCGTCCTCAACGCCGACGGGGTGGTGCACGGTGGCGTCTGGCTGGTCATCGCGGACTCGGCGATGGGGGGCGCGCTGCGGACGCTGCTCGTCCCGGGCGAGCGCGCGGTGACGGGGCAGATCGACTTCCGCTGGCTGCGACCGTTCGAGGGTGACACGCTCCGGGCGGTTGGTCGGGTCTCGCGGCGCGGGCGCCTGCTCAATCACTGCACGGTGGAGCTCATCGATGAGCACGACCGGATCGTCGGCACCGGCTCCTCGACGTTTGTCGTCGTCCGGGGCGAAAGCTCGTGAATTCGGGGCTTGAGGGTTTCCCTCGGTTGAGGCCCGTTCGCGCGATCCGTACGCTAGGTCTGGCCGCCTCGGCGATCGAGGCGTGACTGCGCTCGCCCGCGGCGAGCGCACAGGACGGACCTGCCCGTGACTCGAGCCGGCGAGCAGCCCGAGAACCAGCCGAAGCCCAACGTCGACCGTAAGGCTCGTCTGCAGGTGCCGCCGTACCGCCCGAGCAAGCAGGCGGCCGACGCGCGACTCGGGAACTGGGACGAGGTCTACTCGCTCTACGACCCGGAGACGGCGATGGCGGAGGCGACGCGCTGCATCCAGTGCCCCGCGGCGCCCTGTCAGAAGGCCTGTCCGGTCCACAACGACATCCCCGGTTCGTTCCAGTTCCTCGAGCACGGCGACTTCCAGCGCGGCGCCGAGGTGTTCCGCGCCACGAGTGAGCTGCCGGAGATGTGCGGCCGGCTCTGTCCTCAGGAGCGCCTGTGCGAGGGCCACTGCGTCGTCGGCAAGCACGCCCTGCCGGTGGCCATCGGCAAGCTCGAGGTGTTCGTCACCGAGTGGCAGCGCCAGCACGGGACGGCCGACCACACCGTCGAGGCGCCGAGCGGCAAGCGCGTGGCGATCGTCGGTAGCGGGCCCGCGGGCATCGGGTGTGCCGAACGCCTCGCGCGCGCCGGACACGCCGTCACGATCTTCGAGTCCTGGCCCGAGCCGGGCGGGGTCCTGCTCTACGGCATTCCCGACTTCAAGCTGAACAAGCCTGCGGTGGCTCGGAAGTTCGAGGAGCTCCGCAAGCTCGGTGTCGAGGTGCGCACGAGCACGCGGATCGGGACCGACTTGTCCTTCGAGCAGCTGCGCGAGGAGTACGACGCCGTCTTCCTCGGGTACGGCGCGTCCGAGGGCTCGCGGCTGGGGATTCCCGGCGAGGACGCGCCGGGCGTGTACCAGGCGACGGAGTTCCTCGTGCGCGCGAACCTGGAGCCGGACCAGCTTCCGGAGGAGATGCGCACCCCGCTGCCCGCCTTCGAGAGCGTGGTGGTCATCGGTGGCGGCGACACCTCGATGGACTGCGTGCGCTCGGCGCGCCGCCTCGGCGTCCCGGACGTGACCCTCATCTACCGGCGCACCGAGCGCGAGATGCAGGGGCGCACCGAGGAGCGTCAGCACGCCGCGGAAGAAGGCGTGCGCTTCGAGTTCCTCACGATGCCCCTCGCGGTCCTGCTCGACGAGCAGGGGCGCGTGCGCGCGCTGCGCTGTCAGCGGATGCGCCTCGGCGAGCCCGACGACACGGGACGCGCACGGCCCGAGCCCCAGCCGGGCTCCGAGTTCGACATCGCGGCGAGCGCCATCGTGACTGCCATCGGATACAACGTCGACGATGAGTGGGCCACCGCCGCCCCCGAGGTCGTTCGCGACCGCTGGTACCGCGTCGTGGTCGACCACGACACGATGAAGACCAACGTGCCCGGTGTGTTCGCCGGCGGCGACAATGTGAACGGCGCGGACCTTGTGGTCACGGCGCTCGCGCACGGACATGCGGCCGCCGATGCGATCCACGCCTACCTCGGCGGCGCGCCCTGGTAAGGACTCCGTGCTCGACGCGGTCGGGGCTGGACGGTAACGTGGGTTGCAGATGATTGAGTCGAAGCTCTCCACGACTCCGGACGGGGCCTACTGCCCGATTCGCGCGACCCTTGCCCTCGTCGGGCAGAAGTGGGTCCCGCACATCGTCTATCAGCTCGTCGGAGGGAAGCTCCGATTCAACGAGCTGGCAGCGGAGATCGGTGGCTGCAACTCGCGCACGCTCCGCGACCGCCTGACGTTCCTGGAGGCCGAGGGCATCGTCACGCGCCACATCGTTGCCACCATGCCCCCCTGGGTCGAGTACGAGCTCACCGACCGCGGGCGCGAGCTCGGGGCGGCGCTCGCCTCCCTCGAGCGCTGGGGGGAACGCCACATGCGGCGTGACTCGGCCCGCTCGGAGGTCTCCGCTGAGCACTGACTTCCACGCTGTCCGCACCGGCGATGTGCTGCCCCTCGTGACGGTGACCGTGACCCGCGAGGATGCCCTCCGCTACCTCGCCGCCACCGGGGAGGACGACGCGCACTGGCCGGGCATCGTGCCGCCGCTCGCCCTCGGTGCGCTGGCGCTGGCTGCGCTCATGGACGAGATGCCGTTGCCGGAGGGCGTGTTCCACTCGGCGCAGGAGTTCGACTTCCTCGAGGTGGTGCCCTTCGACGCGACGCTGGACCTCTCGATTGCGGTCGAACGCCGCGCCGAGCGCGCGGGCACCGTGTACACGACCGTCGGGCTGGACCTCCGCTACGAGGACCGCACCGTGTGCACGGGGCACGCCACGGTCGTCCTGCCGGCACGCGTGCCAGCAGCCAGCTCGTGAACCTCCCGCTCGGCGAGCCCCCGGTGATCCAGCCGCTGACTCGCCTGGTCGACCAGTCGATGGTGGACCGGTACGCCCTCGCGGCCCGCGATCCCAACCCGATCCACCGTCCAAGCCCCGAGGCGGAGGAGGGCCCGTTCGGCCGCCCGGTGGCGCACGGCATGCTGGTGCTCGCGCTGGTCTCCGAGGTGATGACGCTGGGCTTCGGGAGGCGCTGGGCGGACACGGGCTCGCTCAAGGTGCGGTGGCGCTCCCCGGCGGTTCCCCCGATCTCGGTCACCTGCCGCGCCGCATTGAAGTCGGCGCACGAGGGCCTGGCTGTGTACGACGTGGTCTGCGAGGACCCCACCGGCGTGGTGCTCCTCGACGGAACGGCCTCCGCCCGCTTCCTGTAGCCCGGCTGCGGCCCGACGAATGTCACGACCGTGGTGGGCCTGTTGCCCGACATCTCGAGCTGCCGTCGGTCTACCCTCGATGGGTGGACGGAGGGAGCGCGACATGTGGTTGCTGATCGTGATCCTCTGGGCGCCCTGGGCGGCGCTGGTGACGTGGCTCGCTCGCGAGGTGCTCCGCGGCAAGAGGGTGAACGCCGACGCCTCGGCGGATGAGCTGGCACGACGCGCGTACGCTCGAGGCGAGATCACGCGCGAGCGCTTCATGGAGATGCTCGCCGACCTCGGGAGTGGCGCGGGCTCCGGCGGCCGCTCCGGGGACGTCGTCTAACGCCTCGTCACGACCGGGCGGCGGTGGAGACCTCCGCTGCGCGTGGCTGACGCTGCTGCCCTGCCTCCCGTGCGAGCACGAGGAAGGCCACCGCCGAGGCGGCGGCGAGGACTGCGTTGGCGGTCAGTCCCCACGCAAACGACGTCGCGTCGGCCATGGCTCCCAGCAGCGGCGGGCCGACCATGAACCCGATGTCGCCCGTCGTCCGGTAGAGGCCCATCGCCAGGCCTCGGACGCTGGGTGGAGCCAGGTCGGCGGCGTAGGCAGCCGGCGCCGGCCCCGCCATCGAGGCGGCGACGCTCAACGCGAGCGACGCCAGCAGGAACATCGTGACGTTGTCGGCCGAGGCGTACATCAGGAGTCCCACCGCGTGCGCGAGCATGCTCGGCACGATCACGCGCTTGCGCCCGAACCGGTCAGCAGCGAGGGCGGCGGGCGTCAGGAGGATCACGTTGATCACGGACATCGCGGTGAAGATGGCGCCGAGGTCCCCGGGGCTGAGGCCGAGTGCGTCCTCGCCGAGGAGCGGCACCAGCGTCTGCCTCGATCCCGTGCGGGTCAGGAAGATCACCAGGGTCACGAACCCGACCGCGAAGAAGTCCCGCGACAGGACCATGGCCATCCAGTCGCTGCGGTCACCCGTCGAGCGCTGCGTTGCCGGCGCCGTCTGAGCGCCCAGCGAGCGCGTCTCGGGAAGGCGCGCCCAGGCGTAGACCGCCGCGAACAGCGCCGCGACGCCCACCACGTGGAACGGCGCGCGCAGCCCCCAGTACTCGGCGACGATGCCGCCCACCGCCGGGCCGATCGCGGTTCCGATGAGCAGCGCGCCCTGGTTCGTGCCGATGAAGCGCGCTCGCGTCTCCGAGGTGGAGATGTCGGTCAGGTAGACCATGGCGCCGGTCATGTACATCGAGGAGCCCGCTCCGGCGACGAACCGCCAGACGAGCAGGGTCTCGATGGTTGGGGCGAAGCCCGAGCCGACCATGCCGACCGCGGTGACGATCGGTCCGCCGACGAGCAGCACTCGACGGCCGTAGCGGTCGGAGAGCGCGCCCAGCGGCACGTTGAGGATCAGCCGCGCGAGGCCGAACACGGCCAGCGTCAGGCCGATCACCGCCGTGCCGACGCCGAACTCCCTCGCGAAGAGGGGGAGGACCGGGGCGATCACGCCCTGGCCCGCCATCACGAGGACCGTCGAGAGCGAGATCGCGACGAGGTGCTCGTTCTCGCGGAGGAACGCGATGCGCCTCGACAGGGCGTTCCCGCGCGACGGTTCGCTCATCCGCGCGGCAGCAGCTCGTCGAGCGGGGTCCAGTTCCGGCCGAGCGACTCGGCGACGCCGGCGTGGGTGATCTTCCCGAGGTAGGTGTTGACGCCTCGGCGGAGCGTGGGGTCCTCGAGGGCGACGGCGAGGCCCTTGTTGGCGACGCGCAGGATGTAGGGCAGCGTCAGGCCCGTAAGTGCCCTCGACGAGGTGCGCGGCACGGCGCCGGGCATGTTCGGCACTGCGTAGTGCACCACGCCCTCCTCGACGTAGATCGGCTCCACGTGGGAGGTCGGCCGCGTGGTCTCGACGCAACCACCCTGGTCGACGGCGACATCGACGATCACGGCGCCGGGCCCCATCGAGCGCACCATCTCGCGGGTGACGACGACCGGGGCGCGCCTGCCCTCGACGAGCACGGCCCCTACGAGGAGGTCGGCGCCCGCGACGACCGAGGCGATCGTGTGCGGGCTCGCGAGCACGGTCTCGATGCGGCCCTGGTACTCGTCCTCGAGGTGCCGCAGCTGGTTCTCGTCGATGGAGACGACCGAGACGCGCGCACCGAATCCGACGGCCGCCCGCACCGAGTTCTTCCCGACGTTCCCTGAACCCATGATCACGACGTGGGCGGGCGGCACGCCCGGCAACCCCCCGAGGAGCATGCCGCGCCCGGGACCGGGGCGCTTGAGGTAGTGCGCGCCCAGCTCGACGGCCATGCGCCCGGCCACCTCGGACATGGGGGCGAGCAGGGGGAGGAATCCGTCGTCGCGACGCACCGTCTCGTAGCCGATCGCGATGCACCTCGAGCGGATGAGCGCGTCGGTGACGTGTGGCTCGGCCGCGAGATGCAGGTAGGTGAAGAGGATCTGTCCCTCGCGGAGCAGGTCGTACTCCTGTGGCTGGGGCTCTTTGACTTCGCACATCAGCTCGGCGCGGGCGTAGACCTCGGCCGGCGTGGCGACGAGCTCGGCGCCCGCCTCGCGGTACTCCGCGTCGGGGTAGTTCGACCCGACGCCCGAGCCGACCTCGACGAGGACCTGGTGGCCCGCGCCGACGATGTCGGCCACCCCGTCCGGCGTGAGCGCGACGCGGTACTCCTCGGTCTTGGTTTCGCGCACGGTGCCGACGATCACGCGGTCCTCCGAGGGCTGAGCGAGAGCCCGGTCAGTATACGGACGCGGTCGCCCGGGCTCGGTCGCCAACTGTGATGCGCTAGAGCTCGGGCACGAGCCCCTCGATGGCGCGCCACATGTACCAGCTGCCGACCGAGCGATAGGGCGCCCAGCGCTCGCCGATGGTGCGTGCCTCCTTCGGGGTAGGCATCGCCTCGAGGCCGTACGCGACGCGCATGCCGGCGCGCACGCCGAGGTCGCCCACGGGCAGCACATCGGGGCGCCCGAGCTCGAACATGAGGAACATGTGCGCGCTCCACTCGCCGAGGCCGTGCACGGCGGTGATCGCGGTGACGACCTCGGCGTCCGGCGCGCGACGCAGCGCCTCGAAGTCCAGGCGGTCATCGAGGACGTGCGCGGCGAGGTCGCGGAGGTAGGCGGCCTTCTGCCTCGAGACGCCCGCGCCGCGGAACGCCTCGTCGGTGGTGGCCAGCACCTCGGCGGGCGTGGGGACGCGGTCCTCCACGCCATGGAGGGCATAGAAGCGGCGCTGGATCGCGCGCGCGGCGCTCCCCGCGAGCTGCTGGAAGAGGATCGTGCGCACGAGGTTCGACCACGGGTCCGTGCCAGGCCTCGGACGGTAGGGGCCCCACTCGTCGATCAGGTTCCCGACGACCGGGTCGGCGGCACGGAGGTGGGCGTAGGCACGAGCGGGTGAGAACGGCAGGCGCGGCGATCGAGCGGTCGCGGCGGCCTTCGAGGTGGTCACGCTGCCGGCCTCGAGCGGGGCTGGCGCGTCACCGCCTCGAGCCAGCGCTCCACCTCGCGAGGCGAGCGCAGCCGCACGAAGTCGATGTGCGCCCAGCGGGGATCGTGCCGCCTGCCGAGCATGCCGGCCCGCCTCGTCAGGTGCGCGGTCACGGCCCAGTTGATCAGGGAGTCCTTGCCGCTCCAGAGCTTGAGGTGCTTCGCGAAGCTCTCCGTGTTGGTGCCCCAGAGCAGCTCGCCGGAGCGGGAGCGCTGCCACGCGCGACGGGTCACGCGCCAGACCGATCGCGCGAGGCCGAGGTCGAGGTGGATGGCGACCTGGGCGAGCGGCCACGTGATGTCTTCGGTGCGGCTGGTGTAGTTGCCGGCCGTGACCCAGTGTTCGCCGTCGATGGCGGCGCGCACCTTCGCGCGGAACGCCTCAGGTTCTGGCTCGGTCCACCCGGGGAGCCAGAACAGGGCGTCGAGCTCGACGAACGCCAGGCCGAGGCGGCGCGCCAACTCCTCGGCGAGGGTGCTCTTGCCGCTGCCCGTGTTCCCGATGACGAGGATGCGCTCGAGGGGTGGCATGGCGCTCCTCTGGATCAAGAGGCCGCCCTGCGGCGGCCTCTGCAGGTGCCATCCGGACTTCCGGAGCTACATGCCTGCCTTTTTCAGTAGGGCTCGCGCCTACATGTATTGCCCGCCGTTGAGGCTCAGCTGGGCGCCGGTGAAGAAGCCGCCCTCGGTGACGAGGAAGCGCACGGCGGCGGCGACTTCCTCGGCGGTGCCGAACCGGCCGACCGGAATGTTGGCGATGAGGCTGGTCTTAATCTCGTCGGACAGCGCTGCGACCATGTCGGTCTCGATGAAGCCCGGGCAGACGGCGTTGACGGTGATGCCGAAGCGCGCGAGCTCCTTCGCGGCGGTCTTGGTGAAGGCGATCATCCCGGCCTTTGCCGCCGAGTAGTTCGCCTGGCCGAGGTTGCCCATCTGCCCGATCACGCTCGACATGTTCACGATGCGGCCGTAGTTGCGCTCGCGCATCCCGCCGAGCGCCGCCTGCGTCGTGTAGAAGATCGAGGAGAGGTCGGTCTGGATGACCTCGTTCCACTCGGCGTCACTCATGCGCTGGATGGTGCGGTCGCGGTTGACGCCGGCGTTGTTGATGAGGATGTCGACCTTGCCGCACTGCTCCTCGGCGGCCTTGATCAGGGCGCGGGCCTCATCCGGGTTGCCGACGTTGGCCTGCACGACGATGGCCTTGCCGCCGGCCGCCTCGATCTCTGCCTTGCAGGAGTTCGCCGCCTCCTCGTTGGACGTGTAGTTGATCACGACTGCGGCGCCGTGCTTCGCCAGCTCGATGGCGCACGCGCGGCCGATCCCGCGGCTTGCGCCCGTCACCACCGCCACCTGCCCGTCGAGTGCCCCCGCCATCGTCATCCCCTCGCTAGGTGCGAATCACCGCTGTCCTGAGTTCGTTCGGCGCCCCGCACTGTGCCGCCTCGACGCGTTCTTGTCGAGGGGCGGCGGTCGAGTCCTACACCCTCGTGGGTGGGGTGTACTCGCCCCACTCCTCGCGGAGGACGCCGCACATCTCGCCGAGGGTGGCGTAGGTCTTCACCGCCTCGAGGATGACGGGCATCAGGTTGTCCTGGCCGCGTGCGGCGTCGCGGAGGCGGGCGAGCGACGCCTCGACGGCGGCGCTGTCACGCTCGGCGCGCAGCTTCTTGAGCGACTCGAGCTGGGACTGCACCACTTCGAGGTTGGGCCGGAAGAGGGGCGTGGCGTCCTCGTCGTCGTCGATGTAGTCGTTGACGCCGACGATGATGCGCTCGCCCGACTCCACCTCGCGCTGCCAGGCGACGGAGGCCTCCTGGATCTCGGCCTGCACGTAGCCCGTCTCGACGGCGGCCACGGCCCCGCCGATGTCCTCGACGCGGGCCATGATCGCGTTCGCCGCCTCCTCGAGCTGCGTGGTGAGCGTCTCGATGTAGTAGGAGCCAGCCATCGGGTCGATGGTGTCGGCGGCGCCGCTCTCGTGGGCGATGATCTGCTGCGTGCGCAGCGCGATCTCCTGCGCCTGCTCGGTGGGCAGTGCGAGCGCCTCGTCGTAGCAGGAGAGGGCGAGCGACTGGACGCCGCCGACGACTGCAGCGAGGGCCTGGAGCGCCGCCCTCGCGATGTTGTTCAGCGGCTGCTGGGCGGTGAGCGTGGAGCCGCCGGTCTGCGTGTGCGTGCGCAGCATCATCGAGTTGGGGTTCTTTGCGCCGTAGCGCTCCTGGAGGAGGCGGGCCCACATCCGGCGCAGGGTGCGGTACTTCGCGATCTCCTCGAAGAAGTGGTTGTGCGTGTTGAAGATCCAGCTGACGCGAGGCGCCACGTCATCGATGTCGGCGCCGCGCTTGATGCACTCGTCGAGGTAGGCGATGGCGTTGCTGAAGGCGAAGGCGATCTCCTGAGCCGCAGTGCTGCCCGCTTCGCGGATGTGGTAGCCGGAGACGGAGATCGAGTTGAACTTCGGGGTCTCTTTCGCGCAGTAGTTGATGAGGTCGGCGGCGAGGCGGACCGAGGGCGCGGGCGGGAAGATGTAGGTGCCCCTCGCGACGTACTCCTTGAGCACGTCGTTCTGGGCCGTGCCCATGATCACGCTCGGGGCGTGACCCTGCTTCTCGGCGGCCGCCGCGTACATCGCGACGAGGATCGCGGCCGGGGCGTTGATCGTCATCGACGTCGATATCTTGTCGAGCGGGATGTTGCGGAAGAGCCGCTCCATGTCGTCGAGGCTGTCGATGGCGACGCCGACCTGGCCGACCTCGCCGAGGGACATCGGGTCATCCGAGTCGTAGCCGGTCTGCGTCGGGAGGTCGAACGCGGCGGAGAGCCCCGTCTGGCCGCTCTCGAGGAGGAGGCGGAAGCGCTCGTTGGTTTCATCCGCCGTGCCGAAGCCCGCGTACTGGCGCATGGTCCAGAGGCGGCCGCGGTACATCGTGGGCTGCACGCCTCGGGTGAAGGGGTACTGGCCCGGGAAGCCGACGTCGTTGAGGTAGTCGAACTTCACGCCCTGGAGGTCCGCCGGGGTGTAGATGCGCTGCTCCTCGGCGGAGGAGGAGCGGAACTCGGGGCGGCGCTCCGGGAAGCGCTGGAGGACCTTCGCGAGGACATCGGACTCCCACTGGTCCTGGGCAGTGCGCACGTCGGCTGGCGAGGTCATCGGCGGCTCCATCGCGAACGGCATACGTCGAGGGACTGCGGTTCTGGTGATGGTACGGGATTCCTCGTGGCGTCCGCGATGCCGGTGCTGACAGTTCGCGCGCGGCCTCGGCTTGATTGTTCTTGATTGAAGGCCGCGTTCCAGATTCGGTGCTTGATTGACTTGATTGATCTGGTGTGGCGGTGCGGCGGGGATCGGCGGTGTGCGCGCCGTTCGGTGGTTCTCCTCGAGGTCAGTGTTTGACCGGAGGGGAGGCCCTTCGACAGGCTCAGGGCGAACGGAAGGGGAGGCTCCGGGCGACGGAACGCGAAGGCTCGGGGCGAGCGGGAACGGGGAGGCTCGGGGCGAGCGGGAACGGGGAGGCTCGGGGGGAGCGGAAGGGGAAGTTGCGGGCATGCCTCGGAGTGTGGGGCGTGGCGCGTGCAGTGCCGAGGGGGTGTTGGCGCTCGGTGGGTGGTGGTTCTAGGACGGGCGCCACGCGCGCCTCGCGATCGCCGCGCCGTCGTCTCGCCATCGTCGCTATGCGTATGGGCGCCGTCAGTCGATCGGGCGGATGTGGAGGCGAGCGTAGGCGACGAAGGCCGCGAGCAGCGCCATGAACGCGGCCCACCACAGGGGATTGGTCGGGGCGAACTCGAGGGAGGCGCGCGCGTAGAGGGCGGCGAGCGCGCAGGTCTCGCCGGCGAGGACGGTGGCCGCGAGGGCGCTGAGCGAGGGGTTCGCCCTCAGGGCGGCGGGGACGATCAGGAGGACTGCGCCGGCCATCTCGATGATGCCGAGCACGGCCCAGCCGCCGCGGGGGAGCGCGACGAGGGTGGTTGCCAGCTCGTCGGCGGCGAACAGCTTGTAGGCGCCGCCGGCGAGATAGAGGAAGGCGAGGACGGCCTGGAGGATCCAGAGCAGGCGGTTCATCGGTATCCCCGCCACTCCTCGAGGGCGCTGCTAGCCGAGTGCTTCCACCATGACCTGGGCGTCGCCGAGGATGACGTCGGTGCCGTCCTGCTTCGAGACCTTCGTCTCGAGGGAGACGCGGGAGCGCTCGACATCGACGGCGGTCACGGTCACGGTGGCGGTGATGGTGTCCCCGGCCATGACGGGCGCACGGAAGCGCAGGTTCTGCGCGAGGTAGATCACGACGGAGTTCGGGGCGAGCTTCGTGCCGAGGGCGGCCGAGATGGCGCCGGCGCCGAACATGCCGTGCGCGATGGGGGCCTTGAAGCGGGTGCGCGCGGCGTACTCGGCGTTGGAGTGCAGCGGGTTCGTGTCGCCGGTGACCTGCGCGAAGCTGTCGATGTCGGCCTGGGTCACCGCCTTGCTGAAGGTGGCCACCGAACCGACCTCGAGACCCTGGACGTTGTCGGCCATCGCGTGCCCCCTGCCTGTGCGTTTCTCTGCGTACGTGACCTCGATGTGCGGCGCGCATCGTAGGTGTGCGGTCGGAGGCGCGGCAACTGAGGTGGGGTGATCAGGCGAGACGATCAGCTGAGTCGTGCCACCCACGGATGGTTGCCGTGCTCGGTGAGGAGGGCCGTGGCGAGCCATCGACGTTGCTCGACCGACAGCCGGGGGAGCACCATCGTGAAGTCCAGTTCGTCCTTTGGCCGGAGGCCCCGCGACTTGTAGAGCAGTTGCACCTCGGGCGCGATCCGAGGTGGGTCGAGTTGCGCGTCGAACACCTCGAGGAGCGGCCGGCGAATGCTGTGGTCGCGACGGTAGATCCACGTGTCGCCGTCGGACTCATCGAGCATCAGCTGGAAGCGCCAGCGCGTGCCTCCGAGCTCCCGCACCCAGATGTCGTGGACGTGGAGGGGCAGGGTTTCCTCGATGGGCCACGGGCGCAGCTGGCCGGGCGGGTCGGCGGCGTGGCAGTCCCAGGCCGCGAGGTGTGCGCGCACCGCCTCGTGATCCCGGCGCAGCACGGAGATGTCGACGTCGCCGTGCTCGCGGTAGGCATGGCCCACGGCCAGCTCGATGGCGTAGCCGCCGCTGACCCACCAGGGGGCCGGGAAGTGACGGAACAGCGCCACCACGTCGTGGAGGGGTGCGGGGTCCCACTCGTAGGTCACGCGTGTCCTGTCCGTCCTGCACGTGCTGCCTGCGCTGGCTGCGCTCTGCGCGTGTCGAGGGTAGTCGTTGCGACCGGCCGGCGATGCGTGGCGAATTCGCGCACTTTCCTCAAATAGTTTTTAAGAAACATTGACGTCGTTGAGGCCGGGGTCTAGCCTGCGAACATGGTGCAACGACGTCCCGTGTCGACTCGTGAAGAAGTGATCCGACTGCTGCACGAGCACGGGCCCGCCTCGGTGGCAGCCCTGGCCGAGCGCGTTGGCGTGTCCGAGGGCGCGATCCGGCGCCACATGGACATCATGCAGGCGGAAGGCCTCGTGGAGAGCCGCCTGGAGCGGCAGGGACGCGGGCGCCCGGGCCTGGTGTACTCGCTGAGCGTCGCGGGCGAGGAGCGCACTGCCGCCGCGAACTACGCGCGACTCCTCGAGCGGCTCTATCCCGCCCTCGAGAGTCTGCCCATGGCCGAGGTGTCCGGGGCCTCGGGTGACGCGCTCGTGCAGCGCCTGTTCGAGGCGGTGGCCAAGGGCGTGGCGAGCGAGTACTCGGCGCACGTGACGGCCTCGGACCTGCCGGCGCGCGTGGGACAGGTCGCGGAGGCCCTCAGCGGCGAGGGCATCCTCACGCAGGTGGTCGACGAGGGGGACGTGTACCGGCTGCTCAACGTCGGGTGCCCGTACCGCTCGACGGCGGCGGAGAACCACGCGTGCTGCGAGGCGGATCGCCGGACCATCGAGCTGCTGCTGGAGGTGCCGGTGACGCAGACGGCACGGGCCGTCGAGGGCGCCTCGATGTGTGAGTACGTGGTGCAGAAGGGGCAGGCGTCGCCGCTGGTGCGCGCGCCGAGCGAGACATAGCGAACCGCCCTCGGGGGAGGGCCGTGCGAGAACGATTCCGCCTCGGCAGGCCGGGGTGGGTGCTGCGGGCTGCGGCCCGGTGAGCAAGCAGACAACGACAGTGCGATAGGAGCACGAAGCGGCATGACGACGGCAGAGACTCCCATCCTCGAGTTGCGTGACCTGCATGTCAGCGTCGCGCAGCCGCCCAACACGTCGATCGTGAAGGGCGTGTCGCTGCAGATCCGGCCGGGCGAGATCCATGCGCTCATGGGGCCGAACGGCTCCGGCAAGAGCACGCTGGCGAGCACGGTCGCGGGCAGCCCCGCGTACGTGGTCGACAGCGGGGAGATCTGGTTCAAGGGCGAGAACGTGACCGCCCTCGGGGCCGACGAGCGTGCCCGGCGGGGCATGTTCCTCTCGTTCCAGTACCCGACGCCGATTCCGGGCGTGACGATGGTGAACATGCTGCGGATGGCGCTGAAGGCGCGCCGCGGCGAGGAGGTGCCGGCGCGCGAGTTCCTCACGGAGCTGCGGTCGACCCTCAAGACGTTGAAGATGGACGAGGAGTTCGCGCGGCGCTACGTCAACGACGGCTTCTCCGGCGGTGAGAAGAAGCGCGCGGAGATCCTCCAGCTGGGGATGCTGAGGCCGGACCTGGCGATCCTCGACGAGACCGACTCGGGCCTCGATGTGGACGCGCTGCGGACGGTCGCCGAGGGCGTGAACGCGCTGCGGACGCCGGAGCTGGGCATCCTCATCATCACGCACTACCAGCGGATCCTGAACTACATCGCGCCGGACTTCGTGCACGTGCTGGTGCAAGGCCGCATCGTGCGCTCGGGCGACGCGGAGCTTGCGCGTCGCATCGAGAACGAGGGCTACGACCCGATTCTGCGCGAGGTGGGTGTGCTCGAAGGAGCGGCCTCATGACGACGGTGAACCCGAACGCCCGCGAAGCGGTTGGCGAGTACAAGTGGGGCTTCCACGACGACGTGAAGCCGCTCTTCATCGCAGAGAAGGGACTGAACGCGGAGATGATCCGCGAGATGTCCGCGATGAAGGGCGAGCCGGCGTGGATGCTCGAGAACCGGCTCGATGCCCTCGAGACGTTCCGGCGGCTGCACAACCCGCCGTGGGCGGGCAGCCCGGGGCTCCTCGATGCGATCGACTTCGAGAACATCCACTACTACGTCCGCGCGACCGATCGCGACTCGACGAAGTGGGAGGACGTTCCGGCGTACATCAAGGACACGTTCGACAAGCTGGGCATCCCGCAGGCGGAACGTGAGTTCCTCGCGGGGGCCGGGGCGCAGTACGACTCCGAGGTGGTCTACCACAACATTCGCGAGGACCTCGCGAAGCAGGGTGTGGTGTTCCTCGGGATGGACCAGGGGCTCGCGGAGTACCCGGAACTGGTGCAAGAGTACTTCGGCACGCTGGTCCCGAGCGGGGACAACAAGTACGCGGCGCTGAACACGGCGGTGTGGTCGGGCGGCTCGTTCATCTACGTGCCGAAGGGTGTACGCGTCGATGTGCCGTTGCAGGCGTACTTCCGGATCAACACGGAGAACATGGGCCAGTTCGAGCGGACGTTGATCATCGCGGACGAGGGCTCGTACGTGCACTACGTCGAGGGCTGCACGGCGCCGATCTACTCGACGGCCTCGCTGCACTCGGCGGTGGTGGAGATCGTCGTCAAGAAGAACGCGCGCGTGCGCTACTCGACGATCCAGAACTGGTCGAACAACGTCTACAACCTCGTGACCAAGCGTGCGTACGCGTACGAGAACGCGGTCATGGAGTGGGTCGACGGCAACCTCGGCTCCATGCTCACGATGAAGTACCCCTCGGTGTACCTGATGGAGCCGGGGGCGCACGGCGAGATCCTCTCGCTGGCCTTCGCCGGCGACGGGCAGCACCAGGACGCGGGCGGCAAGATCGTGCACGTGGCGCCTCGGACGACGAGCGCGATCGTGTCGAAGTCGGTGTCGCGGGGCTCGGGGCGCACGTCGTACCGGGGCCTCCTCAAGGTGTACGACGGAGCCGAGGACTCGAGTTCGACGGTGCGCTGCGACGCGCTGCTGCTCGATCCGCTGTCGCGCTCGGACACGTACCCGACGATGGAGATCGACGAGGAGCGCGTGAAGATCGGGCACGAGGCGTCGGTCTCGAAGCTCGGCGAGGACCAGCTCTTCTACCTGATGTCGCGCGGCATCAGGGAGGAGGAGGCGGCGAAGATGGTGGTCAACGGCTTCGTCGAGCCGATCGTCAAGGAGCTGCCGATGGAGTACGCCATCGAGCTCAACCGGCTGATCGAGCTGCAGATGGAAGGCGCGGTCGGGTAATGACAGCCCTCCGGGCTGGCGGCCCGCCCACCCGCCCCTTTCCACACGGGGGCTGCGCCCCCGTGCCCCCGCTGGCGCGACGGCGTGCCTCTGGCGGGCTGCTCGGCGCGATCGTGACGCGCGGCGTGTGCATCCGGCCCGGGGCGGTGCCTCTCACGGTCATCGGAGTGGACGCGCCTCCGGCGCGGGGGACCCGCCCACCCGCCCTCTTCCTGCGAGGGGCTGCGCCCTTCGCGCTCCCCGGGTTGGGACGCGACGCTTCGCGCGCGTCTCGGAGGTGGGGGCCAGAGGCCCCGCCGAGCGAGCTCACTGGGCTCGATGAACGGATAGGCTTGTGACGACAACCCAGGACGCTGGGGCGTATGCGGCGGAGGCTGCGGTCCTCGAGGGGGGGCGCGGGCGCGGTGAGCCCGAGTGGCTCCTCGAGCGGCGGGCCGAGGCGGCTCGCGCGTTCGCGGTGATGCCGCTTCCCTCGACGCGGCTGCGGCCGTGGAAGTACACCGACGTGACGGGCCTCGACGTTGGGGCGTTCCCGCCCTCGGCGGCGCGCGTGCAGATCGAGGCGGCCCCGCCCACTGGCTCGAGCGCAGGCGCGCTCGGTGACGCCCTCGGCGAGGCGTTCGCCCGAGAGCTGGGCACGGTGGTTCCGGCGACCGAGGGCAAGTTCACCGCGCTGAACTCGGCGCTGTGGTCGGAGGGTGTGGCTGTCCACGCCTCGAGGGGTGCCACGTTCGAGGCGCCTGTCGTGGTGACGGTGGACGCAGGCGGCGCCGCGGCGAGCTCGACGTTCCCGCGCGTGCTCATCTACGCCGAGGAGCGCGCCGATGTCACGGTGGTGCTGCGACTGCACTCGAACGACGCGCCGCTCCTCGTGGCGGGGGTTGTCGAGGTGATCGCCGACCAGGCGGCGCGCGTGCGCCTGCTGGTCGACCAGCGCTGGGGCGCGCAGACGCAGGACTACTCGATCGTGCGGTCACGCGTCGGACGTGACGCCGAGGTGCAGGTCGCGACGCTGGCCTTCGGTGGCCGCGTGTTCAAGCAGGCGGTGGAGTCGGTCCTGGACAACGAGGGGGCGCGGTCGATCATCCGGGGCGTGGCCCTCGGCGATGGCGACCAGCACTTCGACTTCGTGACGCTGCAGGACCATGTGGCCGCGCGCACGGTCTCAGACGTCGAGATCAAGGCAGCGCTGGCGGGGGCATCGCGCTCGATTTACTACGGCGTGACTCGGGTAGGCGAGGGCGCCGCCAACGGCGAGGCGATGCAGACCAACCGCAACCTCCTGCTGTCGGACTCGGCGAAGGCAGACTCTGACCCGGTCCTCGAGATCCTGACGGCGGCGGTGGCGAAGTGCGGCCACGCGGCAACGGTCGGACCGGTCGATGACGAGGCGCTGTTCTATCTCCAGTCGCGCGGTCTTGCGTACCGCACGGCCCTCCAGCTCCTCGTGGCCGGCTTCTTTCAGTCGGCGATCGCCGACATCCCCTTCGAGGATGTGCACGACAAGCTGGCAGCGGTCGTCGAGGCGAAGCTGGCGACGGCTGAGCTGCGAGCCGAGGGGTAGCCAGATGTCCGACGAGCGCACTGAGGACACGGCAAAGCGCGAGCCGCGCGACCCGAGCGAGTACGACCGGACATCGGACTTCCGCTGTCCGACCTGCGCTCGACAGGGGCGCGTGCAGCGCACGTCCTGCAAGCGCCACGAGTGGGCGAACGAGTCGTGGGTCCCGCCGCTGGCACGTCGCACGGCCGCCGACCCGACTCGGATCCGCAGGTAGGAACGGGGTCAGCGTGGCCTGCGAGCGAATCGGTGAGGCGTCTGAGGTGGAGCCGGGCCAGGTCCGGGTTCTCCGCTGTGCCGCTGGCCTCGAGCTGGCGGTGAGCAACATCGATGGCGCGTTCTACGCGATCGACGATGTGTGCACGCACGATGGGGGCACGCTGGGCGAGGGGCGGCTGCGCAACGGGCGCGTCGTCTGCCCTCGACACGGGGCGCAGTTCGATGCGCGCACGGGCAAGGTGCTTTCGCTGCCTGCGGTGCGGAGTGTGCGCTCGTACGCGGTGAGCGTGGAGGACGGCGCGCTCTACGTGGATTGCGATGAGCCGATCGAGGCGCCTCGATGAGTGGGTATGGACGCGCCTCGGGTGTGGGGGACCCGCTCACCCGTCCCCTGTCTGCGAGCGGTGGAACCCCTCGCGCTTCCCGGGCTGTGGACGCGCCTCCGGCGCGGGGGACCCGCCCGCCCACCCCCTTCCTGCGAGGGGTTTCACCCCTCGCGCTCCCCGACGGGGTGCGGCCGTTGCATCGCACGTCGGGATACAGGCGATCGACTCAGGCGCTCCGTCGCCTGACGGCGGGGGATGCCTCGATGGGGTCGGGGAGCTGTGATTTCGGGCCCTTTGCGGTCGGCGGTGTGGTTCGCCAGGCTCACCACGAACGGTGGATTGCGACGCGAGGCGCCGGATGGTCGCATACCGTGCGTGGCGCACTTCGCTGTGTAGGCGCCTCGATGAGTGGGTATGGACGTGCCCTCGGTGTGGGGAGCTGTGATTTCGGGCCCTTTGCGGTCGGCGGTGTGGTTCGCCAGGCTCACCACGAACGGATGAGGGCGACGTTCGGCGCCGGATGGTCGCGTGTGGTTCGACAGGCCCTTCGACTGCGCTCAGGGGAGCCTCACCACGAACGGTTGACGGCGACGCGAGTGGTGGCACTGCAGGCAGAGGGGGCGCGATGACCCTCGAGCGGCGGGTGTTCGACATCAGGTCAATCCGGCGGGACTTTCCGATCCTGAAGCGCGAGGTGCACGGGAAGCCGCTGGTCTACCTCGACAATGCGGCGACGTCACAGAAGCCGGTGCAGGTGATCGCGGAGATCACGCGCTACTACCGTGATACCAACGCGAACATCCATCGAGGGGTGCATACGCTCTCGCAGGAGGCGACCCAGCAGTACGAGGACGTGCGCGAACAGGTGCGCGCGCTCATCGGTGGGGGGCGTCCGGAGGAGGTGGTGTACACCTCGGGGACGACGATGTCGCTCAACCTCGTGGCGCGCGGATGGGCCCGGCACCGGCTCCGCGCGGGTGACGAGGTGGTGCTCACGGAGATCGAGCACCACTCGAACATTGTCCCGTGGCAGCAGCTGCGCGACGAGGTCGGGATCGTGCTGCGCTTCATCCCGATGCTGGCGGACGGCACCCTCGACATGGAGGCGGCGCGCCGGCTGATCGGGCCGAGGACGCGCCTGCTCTCGGTGACGCACGTCTCGAATGCCCTCGGCACGATCGTGCCGGTGCGCGAGCTGGCGGATCTGGCGCACGCGCAGGGCGCTCTCGTCTGCGTCGATGGGGCGCAGTCGGTGCCGCACATGCCCGTCGACGTGACCGAGCTGGGTGCGGACTTCCTCGCGTTCTCCGGGCACAAGATGCTGGGGCCGACCGGGACGGGTGTGCTCTGGGCGCGCCACGAGATCCTCGAGGAGATGGAGCCGCTCTTCGGGGGCGGGGACATGATCCTCACGGTCACCCTCGAGGAGTCCACCTGGAACGAGATCCCGTACCGCTTCGAGGCGGGCACGCCCAACATCGAGGGGGTGATCGCCCTCGGGAAGGCGATCGACTACCTGACGGCGCTGGGGATGGACGCGGTGCGTACTCACGAGGTGGAGCTCCTCGACTATGCGCTGCGCCGCCTCGGGGATGTGCCGGGCGTGACCCTGTTCGGGCCGCCCGATGCACAGCGCCGCGGTGGGGTGGTCTCGTTCGACCTCGAGGGGGTGCACCCGCACGACATCGGGCAGGTGCTCGACAGCCACGGGGTGGCGGTGCGGACGGGGCACCACTGCGCGCAGCCGGTGATGGCGGCGCTGCGGGTGCCGGCGACGGCGCGCGCCAGCTTCTACATCTACAACACTCCCGAGGAAGTGGACGCGCTGGCCGAGGCGGTCTCGGATGCGGCGCGCTTCTTCGGCGGACCGACCACGGGCGCTGCGAGGGGAGCCGCGCATGGTGGGTGATGCAGGTGGTGCGGGCCTCGACGAGCTGTACCGCGAGATCATCCTCGAGCACTACCGCAGTCCGCGGCGGAAGCGTCACCTCGAGGCCCCCAACCGGCACGCGGACGGTTCGAATCCGCTGTGCGGCGACCAGATCGAGGTTGAGGCGCAGGTGGACGATGGGCGCGTGGCGGACGTGGGGTTCACGGGCCAGGGCTGCTCGATCTCGCAGGCCTCGGCGTCGCTGATGAGCGACTACGTGGTGGGCAAGCCGGTGGGTGATGCCCTCGCGGCTGTGGGGGCGTTCCAGCAGATGATGACGACGGGGGAGGCGCCGGCGGGCGTGGACCTCGGTGACATCGAGGCGCTGCTGGGGGTGGCGAAGTTCCCGGTGCGCGTGAAGTGCGCGTCGCTGGGGTGGAAGACGCTGGAGCAGGCGCTCAAACGGGGTGGCGACGCCTCGGAGGCCACGCCAGTGACGACAGACGAGAGGTCGATGTGATGGCAGACGCGGACACGACCACGAAGCGCCCGTCCCTTGAGGAGTTGCGCGCGGTGCTGCAGACGGTGCAGGACCCCGAGTTGCGCATGAGCATCGTCGACCTGGGCCTGGTGTACGGCATCTACATCGATGAGCAGGGCGTGGTCACCATCGATCTCACGCTCACGAGCCCCGCGTGCCCCATCGGGCCGATGATCCAGGGGCAGGCGTATCACCTGCTGACGCAGATGGACGGCGTCGAGGACGTCGAGGTGAACCTGGTGTGGGACCCGCCCTGGGACCCCAAGACGATGGCCTCGGACGAGGTCAAGCTGATGCTCGGCATCTGGTAGCGCGAGCAGCCAATCGACAGCGGACAGGAGGGGCTCGCGAGAGCCCCTTTCCGATCGGAAGTGCCCTTTCCCTCGGTGGACGCTAGCCGCCAGGTCGCTGTCGAACCGTCACTGTCCTGGCCGCCGTCGAGCAGTAGTCGAACAGGTTGAGACCCGCGCACTGACCCAGGATGCGCGTCGATGTGTCGATGCGGACTGTGCCGTTCTCGAGGGTTGCGCGGAACAGGTCCAGATCTCGGAACGCGGGGCCGAAGTCGCGACGTCCATCGAGCAGGTAGCGGATGCCATGGCAGGGGTCACGGAAGCCGGTGACGGACTGAGGCTCTGGGACGTGTAGAGGTCCTTCATCGGGCCACGGTGCCGCAGGAGCGGGCGGCGTTGGAACTGGCCTCGTGATTGCGTTCGTCGCCGATCGCGTGGCCGGCACGAACTCGGCGAGCTCGACGCCACAGGCGTTGGGATGAGGCACGGCGGACCAGAACGCGGAGACCTCGTTCTCATCTGAGCGCACGAGCCAGATGCCGTACGGGCGCCCTCGGGAGCCGCCCATGTCGAACGGGCGGATGAACAGCGGCACGCCGACCTCGAGGTCTGCGAGTGGCACCTCGACGATGCGCGAGGGGGGCTGCGGCCAGAGCCACGCGAGGCTGAGGAGCAGCGCGCCGAGCGTCATCGCGAGGGTGAGCGCGAGGAGGCCGAGGCGGGACCACGCCTGCCTCGAGGGGGTGGCGGGTGCGGCGAGGGCGGTCATGGTCCACCTGGCCAGTGGCGGTCGATCCTCGGGGGGCCGCCCGGCGGCGAGCACCCCTCGACGGCTGTCCCCGAGCACGTGCCCCGGATGATGCGCGAGAGGTCGAGCACGATCGTGCCGTCCTCGACGGTGGTGGGGAACGAGTCGAGCCCGCGCGGGGCGGGGCCGAAGACCCGGGTGCCGTCGAGCTGAAACGTCGAGCCCAGGCACGGCGTTCGAAACACGTAGCCGGACTCAACTCCCGAGGGCAAGAACTGCGCGAGTGTGCCACTGACGAGGGAACCGCTCGTCGAGCGGTGCTCGGCGAGGCGTGCGGCCACGCTGCAGTCTCGAGGGTGGCCCGTGCGCGACCAGAAGGCGCGCACTGTGTCGTCGGGTTGGCGCACGAGCCAGATCCACGTGGCGTTGCCGCGCGTATCGGCGCCGAGCTCGGGTGGGTCGAACCGTAGCGGCACGCCCACCTCGAGGTCTGCGAGGGGGACCTCGACGATGCGCGAGGGGGGCTGCGGCCAGAGCCACGCGAGGCTGAGGAGCAGCGCGCCGAGCGTCGTCACGAGGGTGAGTGCGAGGAGGCCGAGGCGCGCCCACGCCTGCCTCGAGGTGGCGGGTGGGGCGAGGGTGGGCAGCGCGGTGCCCATGACGAGAGTGTACGCCTCCGGGGGAAGGGGGCTGTCCGGGCGGAGGCGGGCTCGTACAGTTGAGGGGTGATCTTCAGACGAGACTCCTCGCTGCGTGGGGACCGCTCGATGGGACGTCGTGCGTTCCTGCGCCTCGCCTCGGGGGCTGGGGCGTGTGCGTTCGCGTGGCCCGTGCTCGCGGCCTGCGGCGCCTCGGAGGCGGGGACGCAACGAGAGCAGGTCGGTGCGCTGCCCCCGATGCGCGACAAGGCGCCGCCGAAGCAGCCTCGGCGAGGGCAGCTCCGCCTCGGCGCCACGCCTGAGACCGTCGGCGACCTGCTCCTGCCACTGATCTCGGCGCAGCTCTGCGCGGTCGATCCTCGGAACGGCGACGTGCACGGCGACCTGGCCGAGCGGGTGGAGTTTGCGGGTGACCTCCGTGTCGCGTTCACGCTGCGGGCGGACGCGCGGTTCCACCCGGGCGCGGACGGCCTCGCGCAAGCGCTCACGGCCGACTCGGTGCAGCACGACTTCGCGATGCGGGCCGCGGCGCGCGAGTTCCTGTTCACGGAGGTCGTGCTGAAGGTGGAGGCGCCGGATCCTCGAACGGTGGTGCTGCAGCTGAAGGCGCCGTTCGCGACGCTGTTCGAGGCGCTCTCGGATCCGCTGCAGGCCTCGATTCGCGGGGCGGGCAAGTACGAAAAGCTGAACCTGCCCCTCGGCGCCGGGCCGTTCATCCCGGCGCTCGTCGAGGAGGGGGCGATGCTCCTCGGGGCGAACCAGCTGTACCACCGGCCGGGGCTTCCGCTCCTCGAGGCGATCAGCGTGCAGATCCGGCCGGACCAGGCCTCGCTGGAGGCGCTGGCGGCCGGTGGTGGACTCGATGTCCATCACTCGACGGTGGGGCAGGAGCCACCTCGGAACCTGGGGATGAAGCGCGCGATCCGACCCGGTCGAGGCATGTTCGGCGTCGCGATGTCCGTCGCGACGATCCAGCGCGGCGACCGCAAGGGAGCGCCCGGCGTGTTCCAGGACGAGCGCGCGCGTCGAGCGGTGGCGCTGTCCCTCGACCGCGTGCAGATCCTCGGTGAGTGGCATGCCCTCGAGAGTGGTCCGGTGGGGCCTGCATTCGGCTCGGATGCCCTCAAGCCGGACGAGCTCCAGCGGCACGCGATCTACCAGCGCCAGCCGCAGGCCGCCGTCGGGCTGCTGGCCGCGGCGAACCAGGCGGAGCTTGCGTTCTCGATGATGGCGCCGGACACCGTGGACGCGCGTGCCCTGCTCACCAGCGTGCAGAAGCAGGTTGCCGAGGCCGGCATGCGGCTGCGCCCGGTGCTGACGCCGCAGGCCGAGTGGGAGACGGCGCTGCGCGCGGGTGACTTCGAGGCGGTGCTGTTCGACTCGAGCGACCTGCGGACGCCGGACGCCGGGCTGCGGCTGCACACGTCGTCGGGCCTCGAGGGGACGTTCTCGCCGTGGGGCTACTCGAACCCGGTGTACGACGCCGAGGTGCGGCATGCCCTGAGCGCGATCGCGCCGGCGGAACGGGGCAGCCGCGCGCAGGCCGCGCAGCGCGTGCTCCTCGATAGCGTGCCTGCGCTGCTCCCGATCGGGTCACGCATCGAGGAGGCGTGGGTGTCGAACACGCTCCTCGGGTACGAGTGGGAGGCAGACCGCCTCAACGAGAGCAGCCTCGCGGCCACGTGGCGCCTCGTGGACCCGGGGCGCAAGAGCTGAGGGGGTGCGCCACCCCTCGGTGCTAGCATGGCGTGATGAGCGTTGAGGTTCGCGGATTCCCCGGGCGACTGACGGAGCTGCGGGACGGCCTCGAGGAGGCCGTGCTGGCGGCGAACCACGCCATCCTCGAGGTCCTGAAGCAGGAGACGATCCGCGTCGGGCACAAGCACGGCGAGGGCCCGGTGACGGAGGCGGACCACGCCGCCGACCGCGTGCTCCATGAGCGGCTGATGGCGCTCGTGCCGGGCTCGCACTGGCTGTCCGAGGAGTCCGAGCAGGTGGGGCCGCTGGTGCGCGGCGAGCCTACCTGGGTGGTCGATCCCCTCGATGGGACGCGCGAGTTCATCCGGGGCCTGCCCGAGTACGGCGTCTCCGTGGGGCTGTTCGTGGGCGACGCGCTCGTGCTCGGGGCGGTGGGGCTGCCCTCGACGGACGAGGTGCTGTCAGGGCTCATCGACGAGGACGGGCGGGAGCTGCGGCGCGGGGGCGCGGCCCTCGCCACGATCGCCGACACCTCGGAGGTGGGGCGCGTGGTCGTGAGCCGCAATGACTATGAGTGGCGGCGCCTGCACCACCGCATCCCGTACGAGGTGTACCCGTGCGGGTCCGCAGCGGTGAAGCTGGCGCACGTCGTTGATGGCCGCGCGAGCGTGTACTTCTCGACGGGGCCACGGTCCGTGTGGGATGTGGCGGGTGGCGCGGCGGTCCTCGAGGCGGCGGGTGGCGCCCTCCTGCAGTTCAATGGCAAGCCGCTGCGGCTCTCTCCGCAGCGCATCGGCGTGCCGCCCTACGTCGCGGGGGTGCCCGCGGCGTGCCTCACGTTCCTGCGCCGGCTGGGGGCCGAGGTCTAGCGGCGTCAGGCCTCGAGGCGACGGGCGTAGATCACGAGGAGTGGGTCGGCGTCCTCGGGCGAGCGGTCGATGACGCGCGGTTCGTCCCAGCCCCCGGCGAGCGCGAAGTAGGCGCCCACGAGGCGCACGCGGTCCTCCATCGAGATCGACTGCCAGAGGGCGATCGCCTTCTCTCCAAACATGCGATGCGAGATCGCGACGACCGAGATGCCGCCGGGCGCGAGCACGCGTCGGATGTCGCGGAAGACCTCGGCGGGGCGGGTGAGGTACTGCACCGACACCGTGTTGACGACCGCGTCGAACGCGCCGTCCTCGTAGGGCAGCGTGGGGTGCTCGTTGAGGTTGTGGACCACGTGGTCCGTCAGCCGTTCGTTCGTGGCCAGCTCGTGACTGTTCATGCCGAGGCCGGCGACGCGGGCGAACGGCACCTCGGGTGGGAGGTGCGAGACCCAGGACGACATGAGGTCGAGGATGCGCCCGCCTCGCGGGAGGAGGTCGCGATAGACGCCCGTCAACGCCTCGATGGTGGCGTCGTCGATGTGTGTGACGAGGCGGGGCGGGACGTAGAAGTCCTCGTCGGGACGCTCGTCGAAGCGGCGGAAGAACTCGGGCGGTAGTTGCGGGAGAGCGCCCTCCGGGGTGGTCATGGCGCCCTCGAGGGCACGGGGTGTGCCATGCGCTCTGCGCCTACGTCCGTGCCAGGTCGCGCCGGGTCCGCGCTAGGTCCGCGCGGGCCGGTTCGGCTCGGGGATTGCTGGGACCGGCACGGTGGCGGCGGGCGCGGCCGCGGGTTCCGGAGCGTGCCGGCCGGTCGAGAAGCCGAAGCTCCCCTCCATGCGCGCTGCGCGCAACTCGCGGAAGAAGAGGACCACGAACAGGCCTCCGACGACGCAGACGACGCCGTAGGCGATCTGCGCGAGCTGGACTCCCATGGCCGCGGTCAGGAAGCCCGCTCCCGACGCGCCGAGGGTCACCATGGCGCGATCGAGCGAGAGCAGGCTGATCACTCGCCCTCGCATCTCCGCCGGCGCGGCCGCGAGGAGGGCGGCGTTGCTCATCGAGAAGTACGCGGTCTGAAGGATGCCCGTCCCGCCGAGGAGGATGAACGGGACGATGAGCCCGGCGGCGCCGGGGAGGTACGTCGCCGCCGAGAAGGCGATCAGCATGGCGCCGAAGCCCATGACCACGAGGGGAAGCAGGAGCCCGACGCGCGCGGGCTGCCTCGAGGCGACCACCACGGCGCCGATGAGGGCGCCCGCACCGGTGAGCGCGGTCATGATCCCGAGTCCGCCGCTGCCGATCGGTGCGCCCTGGAAGCTGATCACCTCGTTGGCGAAGATCGGCGCGAACACCTGGATGTACGACATGCCGAACGTGAAGTAGACGAGCGACATCAGGAGGATGCCCCGGATCGGCTTGTTGGCCCAGGCGTAGCGCGCGCCCTCGACGAGTCCGGCGGCCATTGCCCTCGCGCCGCTCTCGGCGGGCTTCTTCTGGAAGGGCACCTTGATGAACCACGTCGCCATCACCGCGCCCGTGTAGATGACCGCGATCGCCACGAACGTCCCGGTCAGCCCGAGGAAGGCGACGGCGAAGCCACCTGCCGAGGCGCCCACGATGCGCATGATGTTCTGCGTGGCACTCATCAGCGCCACCGCTCGAGTCATCTGATTCTCGGGGACGATGTTGGCGATCATCGCCTGCCGCGCCGGCTGGTCGAAGGCCATCATCGAGCCTCGGATGAAGGAGAAGGCGTAGACGTGCCACATCTCCATGATCCCGAAGACGAGCAACGCCGCGAAGACCACGCTCAGGGCGACGACCCCGACCTTGGTGAACAGCAGGATCTTGCGATGGTCGAACCAGTCGCTGATCACGCCGGCGAAGACGCCGAAGAACAGCTGCGGGAGCGTGCGGACGGCGATCACGGCGCCCAGCGCGACGGCCTGGGCCTCTTTGCCCTCGACGAGGAAGAAGACGAGGAAGGGACGCGCGATCTGCTCGCCCCACAGCGCGAACGCGTGCGCGCCCTGTCCCGACCAGAGCAGGAAGTAGTTCTTGTATCGGAGCGGGGCGATCAGGTCAGCGGACGCGAGGCGTGAGAGCACGGCCTAATACCTCCCGCGGGGGTGAGGGCTCGAATGTGTAACCTAACGCGGGCGTGAGTCTATGTCGAGTCGTGATGCGGCCGAGCCGTGGAGGGCGCGGAGCCGCGCGGTGAGGTCGTGGAGGGTGGCGATGCGGACGATGCGCGGCTCGTAGCGGAGGTCGCGGTTGCGCGGCCAGTCGCGCAGGTAGATGTCGACGCCGGTGTGCCTCGCGAGGAGCTGCACGGTGCGCGGGTCGTCGTCGACGTGGGCGAGCGGCCGAATCGCCTCGAGGGCCGCGAGCTTGAAGTGCGGGCTCCGGAGTGGACCCTCGTTGATCGTGATCGACTCGATGTACTCCTCGAGGTGATGGCGCCGCAGCCAGCCCTCGGGGGACGTGCGGCGACCGGTCACGATGACCACTCGGGCGAGGCCGGCGAGGGCCTCGAGGCCCGTGGTGGCATCGGGGAGCGGCCGGCGGAGGTCAAAGCGTACATGGTCTGCGACGCGGCTGAACCACGGTGCGGGGATCGTTGCGGGCTCGGGGGGCGCGTCCTCCTGGAGGAATCCGCGGTGGATGCCGTAGTTGAGCCCGAAGAAGGGTGCACAGATCACCCCGTCGAAATCGAGGGTGACGAGCGGCCTGGTTGCGGGCTCGGTCTGAGTCAGAAGGCCCACTCCACGCCGATGGGGGGTTCGGGAGGCGGGGCGGGCGGCACGCCGGGCGGGGTGGGGGTGGGGCCCTGCTGCGCCGGGACGATGCGCGTCTCGACGCGCATGCCCGGGCCACCCGCGAGCGAGTTGGCGAACGCATCGAGCCGGTCCGCGACGCGGCGGAAGATGGTGCCCTCGGGGTACGTGCCGTCCTCGTTGCGGACGCCGGCCGGGATGCCGGTCAGGATCTCGATGCCTTCCTCGACGCTGGACACGGCCCAGACGTGGAAGCGGCCTTCGTCGATGGCGTCGCCCACCTCCTTGCGGAGGACGACGTTGGGTACGTTCGACCTCGGGAGCATCACGCCCTGCTTGCCGTCGAGGCCGCGGGCGTTGCAGACGTCGAAGAAGCCCTCGATCTTGGCGAGCGCGCCTCCGATGGGCTGGACCTCGCCGAGCTGGTTCACGGAGCCGGTCACGGCGACGCCCTGGTCGATGGGCACCTCGGCGAGGGCCGAGAGCAGCACGTAGATCTCGGTGGAGGAGGCCGAGTCGCCATCGATGTCGCCGTAGAGCTGCTCGAAGGTGAGGCTGGCGTTCACGGCCAGCTCGCGCGACTGCCCGAAGCGCTCGGCGAGGAACGCCCGGGCGATGAGGAAGCCCTTGTTGTGGATGCGCCCGGCCATGTTCGCCTCGCGCTCCACGTTGACGATCGAGCCGCGCCCCGGCGCCACCACGCACGTGACTTTCGAGGGACGGCCGAACGAGATGTCGCCGAGGTCGTACACCGAGAGGCCGTTGATCTGGCCGATCCGCGCGCCCTGGGAGTCGATGAGCAGTGAGCCCTCGTCGATCATGATCTGGATGCGATCGCGCACGAGCGACGAGCGGTACTCGGCCTCGTCGAGGGCGCGGTGCAGGTGCTCCTCGTCGACTACGGGGCTTCCCGCCTCGCCGGCCCAGTAGTCAGCCTGGCGGATGATGTCGGTGTAGGCGCCCATGTTGGCGCTCATGCGGCGCTGGTCCTCGACGATGCGCGAGGCGTGCTCGACGAGGCGTGCGACGGCGGCGCGGGTGAACGGCCGGAGTCCGAACTCCTCGCAGACCTGGCGCACCAGCGAGGCGAGCCCACGGACGTTGGTCTCGTTGCGCTCGAAGTCCGTGTCGAAGTCGGCCTTTACGTGGAAGAGCTCGCGGAAGTCCGGGTCGAGGCGGTAGAGCAGGCTGTACGTCGAGGGGTCGCCGACGATGGTCACCTTCACGTCGAGGGGCATCGGCTCCGGGCGCAGCGCTGTGGTGGGCGTCAGCCCGAGGCTCTCCCCCAGGTTCTCGATGGCGACCGCGCGCGTGTTCAGGGCGCGCTTCAACCCCTCGTAGGCGAACGAGTTGGTGAGGAGGTCGCGCAGGCGGATGACGAGGAACCCTCCGGACGCCCGCGCGAGGGAGCCCGACTTCACGAGGGTGTGGTCGGTGATCATCGTGCCCATCTGGCCGACGTACTCGATACGGCCGACGAGGTTGTAGTAGGTCGGGTGGCGCTCGACGATGACCGGCGCGCCGCGCTGTGGATCGTTGTGGACGAAGACGTTGACCGAGTAGCGGTGCTTGAGGGCTTCGCGCTGCTGCTGGGGGTTCGGTGCGCCGCCCATCGCCGAGACGGCCGGGTTCGCGGGCTCGAGGACGCGGCGGCGCTCCTTGCGGAGGTCATCGCGGACGGTGGTGATGAACTCGGCGATCTCGCGGTCCTCGGCGTAGCGGGCGGCGAGCGGGCTGAAGAGGTGGTCGATGGCGAATCCCGCGACCTGCTCGTCCAGCTGGTCCACCGACTCCTGCGCCTCCCGCTCGAGGGCGCGCATCTGCAGCATCGCCTCCTGGACGGACTTCTCGAGGCCCTCGGCGCGGTGCTCGATGTCCGCGCGCTGCTCGTCCGTCAGCGACTTGAAGGTGTCCTCGTCGATCGGTTTGCCCTCGTGGAGCGCGGCGGACACGATGCCCGTCGGGGTCATCTGGAGCTGGAATCCGGCTTCGGCGGCGGTCTGCGCGAGCTGCTCGAGGAGCGCGGCGCGCTTCGTCTCGAGGTTCTTGCCCGCCTCGGCGCGCTGGCGGGCGTAGGTGTCGGAGTCAAAGGCGGCGGCCAGGTCCTCGATGGCGTGGTCGACGGCGTACTCGACGGCATCGGCGAAGGAACGGCCCTCGCCCGCGGGGAGGCGGATGCCGATGGGCCGGTCGGGGTCCTCGAAGTTGCGGACGTACACCCAGTCGGGTGGGGCGGGCATCTGCGCGGCCTGGCGCCGGAGGAAGCTCTCGACGATGGTGGTCTTGCCGAAGCCATCGAGGCCCGACACGTAGAGGTGGTAGTGGGAGTCGCGCATCCCGAGGGCGAACTCGATGGCGCGGACGGCGCGCTCCTGCCCGAACACCGCATCGAGGGCCACGAGCTCGTCAGTGGTCTCGAAGGGGAGTTGGTCGGGATTGCAGTGACCGATGAGTTCCTCGGCTGTCACGCGGAGCTCCGCGCGCAGGTCGCGAGCGGCGGTCATCGGGTGCCCTCTCCAGCGGCCACGGCCGCGCGCATGTCGGAGGTGTGCGGCCGCGCGCCCGCGGTGGCCGCACGGACGAGGTCGGCGGCGGACGGTGCGGGCTGGTCCTGCAGGACGCGGCGCGCGAGGTTTGCGGCGGCCGCGGCGCCGAGTTGCTCCTCGGTGAGCTGGGTGAACTTGGCCGCGAGCTGCGCATCGGTGAGCAGCGCCTCGGGGTCGCCGTCCGGGTGGTCGACGCGCTCCTCGAGGACCGCGCCGTTGCGCGTGCGCACGGTGACCACGCTGGGCCAGCAGGCGGGGTAGAGCACATCGAGGGTGGGGTCCGGCGCGAACGTGACTCGCGAGGCGAGCTCGAGCGTGACGCCGTCCTCGATGGTGCGCGCCGTGAACCGCGCGGGCGAGAGATCGCCATGGCGGAGGGCGGCGGCGATGCAGAAGGGCAGGGAGAACTTCGCGGCGTACGGCGTCGTCGGCTCAACGCCCTCGAGGAGGGCGAGCCCCTGCGAGTAGATGCGCACGTGGACGGCATCGATGTCCGCCGGGTCCAGGCCGCGGGCGCGGAGGCGGAGGGCTGCATCGACGGCGGGGTGCGTGTGGCGGCACGAGGCGTGGACCTTGAACGAGACGCCCTCGATGCGCCACGGGCCGCCTGAGGTCAGCGCGTCGAGCCCCGCCGTGAGTCGCGAGGGGTCAGGGCTGCCGGACATCGCGGCGAGGAGGCCGCGCTGGCCCTCGAGGATGCGCGTGGCGCCGGTGAACCCCGCGCCCGCGAGCAGCGTCGCGAGGATGCCGTCGTGGGCGGCCTTCGCGGGGTGGAGCTGCTTCGACATGGCGCCGTCGGCGAGGAACTCCCAGAGGCCCGCGGCCATCGTGCCCGCGCTGCCGAGCGCGTCCAGGATCGCCTCCGGGGGGAGGCCTCCGAGGCGTGCCGCTGCGGCCGCCGCGCCGAGGGTCCCGGCCGTGGCCGTCGTGTGCCAGTGCTCGTAGTGGGAGGGCCCAAGCGCCTCGCCGACCCGGATGCAGACCTCGTAGCCCACGGCAACGGCCTCGAGGAGCGCGGCGCCGCCGGCACCGTCGCGCTCGGCTACGGCGAGGGCGGCGGCGATGACGGGGGCGCCGGGGTGGGTGATCGAGGCACGGTCGAGGTCATCGAGCTCGAGCACGTGCGAGGCGGCGGCGTTGGCCATCGCGGCGAGGGGGGCCGAGGTGCGTGCGCCGGTGGCGAGGACGGTCGCCTGCGGGGTGCCCCCCAGCTCCTCGACGACGCCTCGAAGGATGGTGGGGGGGTCCAGGTGCGCGCCGCCGATCGCGGACCCGAGCCAGTCGAGGAGGTAGCGGCGGGCCGTCTCGCGCGCACGCGCGGGGACCGGGCAACTGGCCACGAACTCTGCCAGGCGGGCGGTCGGCATGGTCTCGTCCATCCGCACGAGTATAGGCCGGGTGCCGGCGCGCTCGGCCGGACGCGCGGTGCTACACGGGCGGTCGATCGGCATCGGGTGTGTGGCGAACCGCCCACGGGATGCGCTCCAGGAAGGGCAGCGCGTTCCGCACGCGGAACATGATCTCCTTGCGCAGGGGCCAGCCGTGGTTCACGTCGTCGGCGAACTGGACGTAGCGCTTGAAGCGCTGCGGCGGGCCGCCCGTGTCGATGTCGCCGCCGGAGGGCACCTCGAAACGGCCGCTGATGATCAGGGTCATGCCGCCCCACATGTGCTGGAGGGTGTACGCGAGGGCATCGGACGTCAGGGCGATGTCACACTCGGCATAACCAAGCGTCGAGACAGAAAGCCCCCCCATCGAGAACATCACGGCCTTGCCGTGATCGCGGAGCCACACGGGCGTCGGCTTGAGCAGGCCCAGGGAGTTGATCAGCCGCAGGAGCGGCCCGTGGAACCGCAGCAACTGTCGCGAGTAGCCCGCGGCGACGATCTGGAGCTCCTCGATGGTCTGGGGGTGCGGCTGGTGGCGCGGGCGCGTCGCGCAGGCCTCGGAGTCCGCGATATACGCCTCGATGGCGCGTGGGGTGGGATCCTCCGGCTGTCCCGGCCTCCAGACGTCGCCGGGATAGAGCACGAGCGGGGTGACATTCGTCGACCGTCGCACCTCGGCGACGATGTCCTGGACGCGGTTCACGGCGTCGTTCATAAACGCGTTCTCCTCGTGGGAGAACCAGACGTAACTCGCGAAGGGGACCACCCATTGAGGCTGGATCGTCCGCGTGTGGAGCATGAAGCGCTCCTTCGACATCCGCGCGGAGGCCTCGTGGGATGCGCGGTCGCCCTGGTTGCCGATCCACGCGGCAAACGAGAACTGCGTCAGCAGGACATCGATCGGCCGGCCCACCTGGGCCATCGCGCCGCGGACCTCCTCCTCAGTGCCGAGGAGGCAGTCGTTCAGGTTGAGCAACGTCGAGTCGCCGGCGCGGATCGCGAGCCACGAGTCGTCGAGCTTCACCGGCTGGCACATGATCGAGACGTCCGGGCCGAGGTGCATCCACTCGCCGGAGGGCATCTCGATGACCTCGGCGAAGCCCAGACCGCGGCAGTAGCTCGCGACGCGGCGGTCGCGGGTGCGCTGGGTCATGACCACGATGCGGCGGCGATACGCCTCGGGGATGCTCTTCAGCGAAGGCGGGCTGAAGTGGTCCGGGTGCTCGTGGGAGAGCCAGAGGTGGGTAATCGAGGCCCAGTCCTCGGATTGGAAGCGCGTGGGCGAGAGGAGGTCCCAGCTATCGGCGAAGGCGGTGCCGAAGAGCCAGGGGTCGCTGATGAGGCGGATGCCGTTGTGATCGAGGACGAACGACGCGTGGTTGACCCATTCGATGTGCATGTGACGCTTCCCACTGGCCCCGAGCGAGGCTCCGGGCGCCCTCCGAGAGTCCCTCGGAGGGTCCGACTCCGCGACCTTACCGTCCACGTCCAACCGTCAAGTCTTCGTAGATGCCGAGCCACCGCCCTGTACGATTGGCCTCGGGGCTCAGGGGTGAATGTGAGGCATCGATGCGCGCTGCGGTGATGACCGAGCCGGGCGGTCCGGAGGTCTTTCGGGTGGAGGAGCGGCCGAACCCGGTGATGGGACCCGACGAGGTCCTGGTGGCGGTGCACGCCTCGGCGCTGAACCGCGCCGACCTCGGGCAGCGGCGCGGCGGCTATCCGGCGCCTCCCGGGATCCCGCAGGACATCCCGGGCCTCGAGGCGGCCGGCGAGGTGATCGAGGTGGGGGAGCGGGTGACGGCCTGGCGCCCGGGCGATCGCGTGATGGCGCTGCTGGGTGGCGGCGGGTACGCCTCGCGGGTGGCGGTCCACGAGCGGATGGCGATGCGCATCCCCGACGGGCTGACCTACGAGCAGGCGGCGAGCATCCCCGAGGTGTTCCTCACCGCGTTCGACGCGATCGTGCTGCAGTGCGGGCTCGTCTCCGGAGAGTCTGTCCTCATCCATGCGGTGGGGTCGGGCGTCGGGACGGCTGCCCTCCAGATCGCCGCGGCGCAGTCGTGCATGACGTTCGGCACGGCGGGGTCGGCCGACAAGCTCGAGCAGGCGCGCGCCCTCGGCCTCGATGTGGGCATCAACTATCGCGAGGAGGACTTCGCGGCGGTCATCCGGGAGCGCACCGGCGGGCACGGCGTGGAGGTCGTCCTGGATGTGGTGGGTGGGCCGTACTGGCGGCAGAACCTCGATGCGCTGGCGGTGCAGGGCCGGATGATCATCGTGGGGTCCATGGGCGGGTCGAAGGTGGACGACCTGGGCCCGCTCTCGCGGAAGCGGCTCTCGGTGCGCGGCACGGGCCTCCGTGGGCGCTCGCTCGAGGAGAAAGCGACGCTGACCCAGGAGTTCGTGCGGCGGGTGCTCCCCCTCATCGCCCGAGGCCGGATCGTGCCTGTCATCGACCAGGTGTTTCCCCTCGATGAGGTGGCGGCAGCGCACCAGCGCATGGAGTCCAACGAGAACTTCGGCAAGATCGTGCTCCTGATCGACCCGAGTTAGCGGCCGGCCGGGGGAGTCGTGGATTGATCGGCTACCATCGCTGGTGCCGGACCGGACGGTCCGGGCAGTCGGCCTCTTCGGGTCGAGGATGGTGTCCGTTGCCACACTGCGACCTCACGTGGCGAATCGGCGCGCGCGCATGACCGTCAGCGCTGCGCGGGGACTGACACGCGAGGGCATCGCGTACATCGAGGCGCTGTTCGCGGACCACATCGCGCGCGGGTGGCACCTCGGCGCGCAGCTTGCGGTGTACCGCAACGGCGAGCTGGTGATCGACCTGGTGGGTGGGGACGCCAGCCCGTCGCAGCGGCTCACGCGCCACCATCGGATGCTGCTGTTCTCCTCGACGAAGCCGCTCATGGCGTTCGCGATCCTGCGGCTGGTCGAGCAGCGGCGCTTGCGCCTCGATGACCGCATCGCGGCGTACTGGCCGGAGTTCGGCACGGGGGGCAAGGCCACGGCCACCGTGAGGCACGCCCTCAGCCATCGCGCCGGCTGCCCGCAGCTGCCCGCCGACTTCGATCTCAACCGCGTGGATAACTGGGAATACGCGGTGCGTCAGACGGCGTCCGTCCGAGCGCAATGGGAGCCCGGCACCGACGTTGGGTATCACACGCTGACGTTCGGGTGGCTCCTCGGGGAACTGCTGCGGCGCATCGATGGGCGGATGCCGCGCCAGTACCTGCGCGACGAGCTGTTCGGGCCGCTGGGCGTGGACAGCGAGCTGTCGATCGGCCTCGACCAGCGCGACCTGGGACGGCGGGCTCCGGTGCACGCGATGTCCGAGGTCACGCGCCACGATCCGTCGGGTGCGCTGCGATCCACCTCGCGGGTGGCGCAGGCGTACAACAGCGAGGTGGTGGCGCGGGCGCAGATTCCGGCGGCGAACGGCTTCGGATCGGCGCGCGCCCTCGCGAAGTGCTACGCGGCGCTCCTCGCGAGCGCGCGCGGCCAGCGCGGGGCGATCCTGCGGCCGGAGACGATGGCGGAGGCCACGCGCACGCAGGCGGAAACGCCTCGAGACCGGTCCCAGGACATCCCGAAGCGCTACGGGCTGGGCGTGTACCTCAGCGGCCTCGCGGGCGATCCGTTCGACTATCACGAGGGGGCGGGCGTGTTTGGCCACGCGGGGCAGCAGTCCTCGGTGGGCTACGCGGACGCCCGATACGACCTCGCGGTGGCGTACGTGACGAACGGGCTCCAGGAGCCGGATATCGTGTACCGGCGCTGTGCCGAGATGTCGGCGGCCGTGCGCGCGGCCTGTCCCTAGGGAAATCCTGTCCGGGTCCTCGGGGTTTCGCCGTAGTGCAGCTTGCGTAAGAGACATATATTGCCCGCGTGTACCGCTCCTGCCGGTGGGACTGCGCGTCCCGGCGGCTGAGAACCTCTTGCGCGCCGGCATCATCTGAGCCGCACGCGACCCCCAGGAAAGGATGCGCCGCATGCGCACGACCATCGGTGTGGCGGAGATTGATGCGCTCATCGAGGGAGGGGTCCCCCGGGGGGCGTCCGTGCTCGTGGCCGGGGAGGCGGGGACCGGGAAGTCGGTGCTGTGCCTCGAGTTCATCCTCGCGGGGATCCGGGAGGGCGAGCCCGGCGTGTACGTGACTGCCGACGAGCCCGGCCGCGTCCTCGAGACGGCGGCCTCGCTCGGATGGGACCTGCGTGGTGCCGTCGAGGACGGCTACGCGCGCATCGTGCAGGTGCTTCCGCCCTCGGCGGTGCCTGCGGCTCCGGTGCTGGCTGCGGCCGCACCGGCGGCTGGTGGGCCTCCCGGAGGTGCGCCCGCGGTGGCGCCCGTCGCGGCTGCGACGAACGGGGCATCGATGGGCAGCGGCCCTGCCGCGGCGACGGTCGCCGCGGTCATCGAGGCGGCGCAGGAGATCCAGGCGGAGCGTGTCGCGATCGACCCGCCGCTCGGGCCGGGGGCGTCGGGTGACGTCGCCGCGTCGTTCATCGCAGACCTGCTGCGCGGGGTCCTCGAGGACACGCACTGCACGACGCTGATCACGGGGCAGCGCCTGCACGGGGGCGTCGGGTTCACGCGCCTTGGCATCGAGGAGCAGCTGGTCGACGGCATCGTGGACCTCAGCCTGACGGTGCGTGACGGGCGCCGCCAGCGGATCGTCTCGGTACGGGCGATGCACGGGACCCGTGTCGACCTCGATGACCACGTCTTCTCGATTAGCGCCGGGCGCGGGATCGTCCTCGACGAACGCGACTAGCCCGCAGGTGCGCCCCAGCAGGGTGCGGCGGCCGTGAGCCGCTAGTCTGGCTGGCGGCGGCCGCGAGGTCTGCGTCGAGCGCGCCGCTTCTGCACGTGCTCCGGGCGGTCCGTGGTGGCCGCGAGGGGCTCGGCGGGGGCGTCGGCGGGCCGAACGCGCCTCGCGATCTGGACCGCGATGCGGTTCGTGGCCCAGTACCCCATGTACATCGTGGTGCTCATGATCACCGCCATGACGGCGGCCTGCACCGGGTCGCGCGTCCACAGGTACATGACCACGGAGAAGATGGCGCCCATCGCGAGGGCGTTCGTGATCATCTCTCGCTGGCTCGAGGGGTTCATGCAGCGATGCTAGCGGATCACCTCGGGAGGCTCGTTCCGCGCGCCTGGCGAGGTACGGCGGTACCCAGCCACGCGGCGAGGCCCTCGATGAAGCGCTCACGGCGCTGCCGGGCGGGGGTGCCGGGCTCGCCCACGTGGTGGTCGAGGACGCGCGCCTTGAAGTCCAGCGGATGCTCGTCGTCCGGGGTGTCGTAGACCTCGTCGACGTCGGCGGCGATCTCCATGTTGCGGCCGGGGCGCCACTCCTCGTTGACGGCGAGCCCGAGGGGCTGCGCGGCGAGAGGCCACGTGGCATCGACGGCGAACCAGCCGGCTTCGTCCTCCACCATCAGGAAGTTGTGCACGTCGGCGACGGGCTCGCGTTCGACCTCGGCGAGGAGGTCCGGCGGGAGCCAGGGCGAGTTGCGGGGCGTGAACTCGTGGAGGACGGTCATCACCACGTTGTCCCGCCCGAGCTCGCGCAGGAGTGCGCCGAGGAGGATGTGCTTGCTCGAGCAGGTGCCGCGCCACTCCTCGATGACGGCCTCAGGACGGGGCTCCGAGGCGCGCTCGTAGGGCATGTCGCGCACGAGGGTGAACGCGCGGGCGGCGTCGATGATCGCGCCGTCCTCGATGAGTCCGCGCGCGATGGCGGCGGTGCGGAAGGCGGGGAGGAGGGGCATGCGGGCTCCATCGGCCGAGGGTGGGACGCTCTCGATGGTAGGTGAGGGGGCCTTCGCGTGCGTCCCGCGGTTCGTTCGACGTGGCGTTGCTGGTCGGAGGGGGACGATTCGTGCTTGAGGGGGACGGCGGGGGTGGTTCGCCAGGCTCACCACGAACGGGTGAGGGCGGCGGGTGGCCTCGGAGGGTGCTCGACTCGGACTTCGTGGGGACGGCTGGCCCTTCGACAGGCTCAGGGCGAACGGGGGATGGCGGCGGGTGGCCTCGGAGGGTGCTCGATTCGGACACGGTGGGGACGGCTGGCCCTTCGACAGGCTCAGGGCGAACGGGGGGATGGCGGTGGCTGGGCGTCGGACGGTCGTTCGATGTGCTCGGGGCGAACGGGGCGTGCGCTAGGCGCGGGCGTCGAGGGGGAGGTAGGGCCTCGGAGGGGGGCCGTTGTAGGCGGTGAGCGGGCGGATCAGGATGTTGTGCTCCTGCTGCTCGATGACCTGGACGGTCCAGCCGGGGACGCGACCGACGGCAAAGATGGGCACGAACAGGTCCTCGGGGATGCCGAGCAGGTAGTAGATGACGCCCGCGTAGAAGTCGACGTTCACGTTCACGCCGAGGCGGGCGTAGGGCCGCATCGCCTCCACGACGGCCTCGAGGATGGCGTACCACTTCGGCTCTTCCATCTCGAGGGAGAGGGCCTTCACGTCCTCGCGGAGGTGGCGCGCGCGCGGGTCCTCGGCGCGGTAGACGCGGTGCCCGAAGCCCATCACGGGCTCGCGGTTGGCGCGGAGCCGCTTCACGTACTCGGCGGCGCGCTCCGGCTCCTCGATCTCCTGTGCCATGCGCATGACGTTCTCGGCGGCGCCGCCGTGCGCGGGTCCGCTCAGCGCTCCGACGGCCGCGGTGAGCGCGGCGTGGAGGTTGGCGTCGGTGCCCGCGACCACGCGCGCGGTGAATGCCGAGGCGTTCGAGCCGTGCTCGGCGTGGAGGATGAGGTCCTTGTCCATGAGGCGTGCGGCGCGCTCGGAGGGTGGAGCGCCCAGCACCATCGCGAGGAAGTTCGCCGCGTGGCTCAGCGCGGGGTTGGGCGGCGTCGGGGCACGACCCTGCCTCAGCGCCTGGTGCGTGCCGACGATGGTCGCGACCTGCGCGGTGAGGCGGACGCCCTTGCGGCGCGTCGCCTCCGCCGAGTTGTCGGCGACCTCAGGGTCGAAAGCGCCGAGGGCGGAGATGGCGGTGCGGAGGACCTCCATGGGATGGGCGTGCCTCACGGCGTCGATGACGGCCGTGACGCCCTCGGGGATGGCGCGGCTGGCACGCAGCTCCGCGTCGAACTCGGCGAGCTGGGTGCGAGTCGGCAGCGCGCCGTAGAGGAGGAGGTACGCGGTCTCCTCGAAGGTGGAGCGCTCGGCGAGGTCGTGGATCGAGTAGCCGCGGTAGAGCAGGGTGCCCTCGCGACCATCGATGAACGAGACGCCGGAGCGGTCGAAGTAGACGCCGTTCAGCCCACGATGGATGGCCACCTCGGGTGCTGCCGAGGTGGGCTGCGGTTCGTCGGTGGTGGTCACGGGCTGGCCTCGCAATCTGCGGGGCATTGTCGCAGGTTCGGTCGCCGGTTCGAGCGGGGGAGTGCGCTGCGGGAGGCGGAGTGTCCGGCTGCGGCCGGCGTCGTCACCTCACGGGCGCGCGAGGCGCGAGAAGGTCACGTGCGCGGTGCCGCTCGCCGCTGCCTCGGTGGTGATGTCGTAGCCCAGCTCGAGTCCGCGCAGGTCGTCCCAGAGGCGGATGCCCCTCCCGAGGAGGAGCGGGGCGATCGCAACGTGCAGCCGGTCGACGAGCCCAGCCTTGAGGAACTCGCGTACGACCGTGGGGCCGCCGCCGACACGCACATCGAGGCTGCCCGCCTCGGCGGTGGCGCGCGCAAGGGCTTCCTGCGGCGTGGCCGAGATGAAGTGGAACGTGGTGCCGCCCTCCATCTCGAGGGTTGGTCGCTGCTCGTGAGTCAGGACGAACACCGGGACGTGGAACGGCGGGTTCGGCCCCCACCAGCCCTGCCAGTCGGGGTCGTCGGGGTGCAGGTGGAGGCCGAACATGCCCGCGCCCATGATCTCGGCGCCGATGCCCTCGAAGTAGGCGGCGGCGTACTCGTCATCGACATCGGTCGTACCCGCCCCGGTCGTATCGCCGAAGACGCGCGCGCGGACCGTGCGGGTCGCCATGTACGCGGCGACGAGGCGAAACCAGTCCTCGCCGATCGGGTTGTCGGGTGTCCCGTCCGTGGTGGTGGCGAACCCGTCGAGGGAGATGTTGAGGTCGACGCGCACGGCCATCGCGACTACGCCTCGGTCAGTTCCATGAGCTTTGCGCCCGCGACCCACTCCTCGATGTCTCCGTTGTTGCGCTCGACGATGAGGGGGAAGACGGCGCGGCGCTCGACGGGGTCCGTGATCGCCCGTGCGCGCATCGGGATGTCCGCGGTTGCGCCGTTCTTGACGTGCAGCGTCAGGCTCGGGTCCGCGAGGAGGTTCGCGTACCACGACTTCGGGACGGGCCGTCCGGCGAGGAACACGCGCCCCTCGAAGGCGTGGACCCAGATCTCCATGCGGTGGGGGCCGCCGCTCTTGCGCTTGTTGATGGTGATGTCGGCGACGGGGTTCGCCTCGAGGGCGGTGCGCACGGCCGGGTCCAAGGTGGGTCCTTTCGACTCGAGACGAGGAGGGGTGCTGGAGATTCTACGGTGCTACGCGCCTCGGCACGCGTTGCTGCACATGCGTCGCCGTCGCGCGCCGTTGCGCGCCGCGAGGGGGCGCAACCCTCGGGCGTGCCCGGGGTGCTGACGAGGGGCTAGCGGGCGGGCGCCTCGACGTCCTCGAGGTCCTCGGCGGCGCGCTTTGCCCTCGAGCGAGGCGGGCGCGGTGCGTAGGTGTCGCCCCAGGCGATCAGCGCGCGGAGGACGGGCTTGAACGCCTCGCCCTTCTCGGTCAGGCGGTACTCCGCGCGCGGCGGATGCTGTGAGTAGAGCGCGGAGCTGATCAGGCCCTCCTGCTCGAGGTGCTTGAGCCGCTCGGACAGCACGTTCGGGGAGATGCCGCGCAGCTCGCGCATCAGGTCGACGTAGCGCGTGTGACCGCGCCCCAGGTCGCGCAGGACGAGCATCGTCCAGCGGTCGCCCACGATGTCGAGCGAGCGGGCGATGGGGCAGCGCTGCTGGTACGTGTACGTCCGTGCCATCGTGCGGCCTCCCGGCAGACGCGCGTCTTCGAGCGGATAGTAGCGCGGGATTGACTCCTGTATCCATAGTCACTATACATTCGCACGTCACGCCTCGGACGCGCGTGGCGAGAGGAGATCCGGATGGCGGTCAACGTCTACTTCGAGGATGTGAAGGTCGGGGATGAGATGCCCCGCTGGTCTCGGCAGACCGACTTCATGCACTGGAACCGCTACGCCGCGGTGAACGACGAGTTCGTCTACATCCACATGGATGACGAGGCGGGGAAGGCCGCGCTCAACGAGCAGGGCGCCTTCGGCATGGGCAACCTGCGCTACACGTACATCCTCAACGCCCTGCGCGACTGGATCGGCGACGAGGCGGAGATCCGCGAGTGCGGCGTCCAGTTCCGCGCCATCAACCAGAAGAACGACATTCTCACCGTCCAGGGCAAGGTCACCGACAAGAAGGTCGAGGACGGTGAGCACCGTGTGTACCTCGACATCAACGTGGTGAACCAGAACGGCGACGGGACGTGCCCGGCGCACGCCGTGCTCGTGCTGCCGAATCGCACATAGCGTTCACGCGGCGCCTGGAGGGCGCCAGGCCTCGCGCCCTACTCGGAGCGTGGTGGCGGTGGACCGGGGACGGCGAGTGTGGTTCGCCAGGCTCACCACGAACGGATGAGGGCGGGCTGTGCTCTGGAGGCGAGGGGCGCCAGGACTGGCGCCCCTACGGGGAGTTTGCGGGTGCCGGAAGGAGGCGGGGGATGGCCTTCGTCGAGTACGAGAAGCGGGGCCACGTTGCGATCGTGACGCTGAACCGGCCCGACCGCTTGAACGCGCTCGGACGCGAGTTGAGCGGCGAGCTGCGCGCAGCGGAGAACGACTTCGCCACGGACGACGACCTGTGGGTGCTGATCTACACGGGGACGGGTCGCGCGTTCTCGGCGGGGATGGACGTGCGTGACCGCGTGGAGGGACGCACCGGCCCGGGGGCCTCGGCGCCTCCGCTGCCGGCGGCGATCGAGATCACAAAGCCGCGGATCGCGGCCGTGAACGGGCTCTGCTACGGCGCGGCATTCGAGATGACGCAGCGGATGGACATCCGCATCTGCTCGGAGGATGCGACGTTCGCGATGCCGGAGGTGGCGCGGGGCGTAGTCCCGCCCACCGGCGTCTTCTACCTGCCGCGGTTGATCGGGCAGAGCGACGCGTTCTGGATGATGATGAGCGCGGCGCCGGTCGATGCCGCGACGGCGCTGCGGATGGGCATCGTGACCCGCGTGGTCCCCGGCGATCAGTTGCTGGACACCGCCATCGAGATGGCGGAGCAGATCAACAAGAACGCTCCGGCGGCCGTGCGCCTGGTGAAGAAGCTGTCACGCCTCGGGGCGGAGGTGCCGCTGGAGTACGGCCAGAAGATCGCGGCCCGGGAGATCCAGGAGATCTGGACCTCCGATGACCAGCGCGAGGGCATGCGCTCATTCCTCGAAAAGCGCGCGCCGGTCTGGAAGGACCACCTCCCGCCCTCGTAATGCACGAGCGGCGACCGGCCGACTCGCCTGCTAGTCCTCCTCGAGGGTGGACGTGTCGCCCTCGGGGAGGCCGAGCTCGCGGGCCTTCAGCAGGCGGCGCATGATCTTGCCTGAGCGCGTCTTTGGGAGGTGGTCGAGGCAGTCGATCTCCCTCGGCGCCACGCCGGGGCCGAGGCGCGCGCGGGCGTGGCCGATGAGCTCGCGGCGGAGCTGGTCGGACCACGCGTAGCCGTCGTTGAGCGCGACGAAGGCCTTCACCACCTCCATGGCGACCGGGTCCGGCTTGCCGATCACGCCCGCCTCGGCGACGGCGGGGTGCTCGATGAGCACGCTCTCCACCTCGAAGGGCCCGACGAGGTGCCCGGCGGTGTTGATGACGTCGTCGTCGCGGCCGACGAACCAGAAGTAGCCGTCGGCGTCCCTCCGCGCGCGGTCGCCGGTGATGTACCAGCGAGGGCCGCCGTCGGGGTCGTCCTTGAAGCGGGAGTCGTAGCGCTCCTGGTCGTTCCAGTAGGCGCGCATCATCGAGGGCCACGGGACGCGGACGGCGAGCTGGCCCTCGACGTCGGGCTCGGTGACCTCTCGATAGTGGTCATCGATGATGCCGGGGTGGACGCCGGGGAAGGGCTTGCCCATCGAGCCGGGCCGGATGGGCAGCGCGGGGTAGTTCGCGATCATGATCGAGCCGGTCTCGGTCTGCCACCAGTTGTCGTGGAAGGGGAGGCCGAACGCCTCGAGGCCCCACACGACGCCCTCCGGGTTGAGGGGCTCGCCGACGGACATCGTGTAGCGCAGTGATGAGAGGTCGAACCGCCTCGGGATGTCGAGGCCGGCCTTCATCAGGAGGCGGATCGCCGTCGGCGCCGTGTACCAGACGGTGACGCGGTGGCGCTGGATCAGCTCGAACCACTTCGCGGAGCTGAAGCCCCCCTCGTAGATCAGGCTCGTGACGCCGTTCGACCACGGGGCGAACATCCCGTACGAGGTGCCCGTGACCCAGCCGGGGTCGGCGGTGCACCAGTAGACGTCGCCAGGCTGGAGGTCCTGCACGTACTTGCCCGTGGCGTAGTGCCCGAGGACCGCGCCGTGCACGTGCGAGCCGCCCTTCGGGAGGCCGGTCGTGCCGCTCGTGAAGTGGATCACCGACCAGTCCTCGTTGGCGGTGGGCTCGAGGGGGGCCTCGGGGGCGCCGGCCATGAGCGTGGCGTAGTCGAGCGTGGCGCCCTCGGGGCCGCGACGGCCGGCGCGGTCGCCGATGACGACGACCTGGCGCACGGACGGCGTTCGCGCGCGGACCGCCTCGATCTTGGGGTAGAGGGCCGGCGAGGTGACGACCACGCAGCCCTCGGCGCGGTTGATGCGCTCAGCGATCGGGTCGGGGCCGAAGGCGGAGAACAGGGGGCAGATCACGGCGCCTCGGCGGAGCGTGCCGAAGACTGCGAAGTACAGCTCGGGGACGCGGTCCATGAGGAAGAAGACGCGCTCGCCTCGCTGCACGCCCAGGCTGGCGAGGACGCTCGCGAACTTCGCGGACTCGCGGCGCATGTCCTCGAAGGTGTACGTCTCGACGCTGCCGTTCGCGCCTTCCCAGATCATCGCGGTCTTCGCGGGGTTGCGCGCTGCGTGGCGGTCGACGCACTCGTGGGCGAGGTTTACGACGCCGTTCGGGAGGTCGAGCTCGGCGCGGACGGTGTCCCAGGAGAAGGAGGCGCGCAGGGCCTCGTAGTCCGGCATGTTGGGAGGCGACTTGAGGGCGGCGAGGTCCTTCGCGATCTCCTCGTAGGTCGTGGTCATGTGGCGCCTCCGCCTCGAAACGCTGGTGCTGGGCTTGCGTCTGGCTGCCCCTCGGCGCGCCGAGTATAGCGAGGGCTCGTGGCGGTGATTCCGGGGCGCGGGGATGGTAGTTTCGCCCTCGCAGGTGGGGCGATGGATCGCCCGGGATGAGTGGTCTGATGGCGGCGAACGAGTACCACTTCGTGACGCACTGGTACGCGCTCAACACGCGCGTCGAGGAGGTCCACGCGCTGCTCGCGGACCCCGCCGACCTGCCTCGATGGTGGCCGGCGGTCTACCTCGATGTGCGGGTGACCGAGCCGGGCGACGAGCGCGGCGTGGGCCGCGAGGTGGAGCTGCACACCAAGGGCTGGCTGCCCTACACACTGCGGTGGACGTTCCGCGTGCTGGAGAACAACGCGCCGCGCGGCTTCGTCATCGAGGCGCGGGGCGACTTCGTGGGGCGCGGCGTGTGGATCTTCGAGCAGGCTGGCCCCGATGTGCACATCGCGTACGACTGGCGCATCCGGGCGGACAAGCCGCTCCTCCGAGCGCTGTCGCCGGTGCTGAAGCCGGTGTTCGCGGCGAATCACCACTGGGCGATGGTGAAGGGCGAGGAGTCGCTCCGCCTCGAGCTGCTCCGGCGCCGCGCGACGACTGACCTCGCGCGAGCGATGGTTAAGGACCCGCCCGGTCCGACACCCCAGGCGCCGTGGGTGGTGGTCCCCGCGATCCTGGTGGGCCTCGTGGGGTTGCTGGGTCTCAGGCGGGCGCGCCGAGGCTAGGATGGGCTAGCACTCGAGGATGGCGATCCGCCGCCCCGAGGCGGCCACGAGCCTGTCGATGTCACCCGGATCGCTGGTGAGGATCGTGTCGCCCTCGTTGGCGGTTAGGACGACGAGGGCGTCGACGGCGTTTGCCCCGCCGCTTCGTCCGAGGAGCACGCCAGCCGCTCGCGCGAGCGCGTTGTCGACGGGTGCTACCTCGATGGAGCGCAGGAATCTCGCGAGCCGGGCCTGCCGACCGCGAGGGTCTCGCCAGACCTCGGTAACGACGACCGCACTCGTGCGTATGGTCACGTTCGTTGCCGTTGCCAACTCGATGGTCGCCCGGACCCCAGGATCACGGCGTTCGACGGCCACGAAGGCGCCCGCATCGAGGATGAGGCTCATCACCCGGCCCGGCGTGCTTGTCGACGCGGGCGCAGTCCAGCCTTCTCTTGCGCACGCTCCATCTCGGCGCGGGCCTGCTCCAGCTCTTCCCCGGTGATCACGCCATTCTCGGCCGCCCACTCGTCGAGGAACTCGCGGAGGTGCGTCGAGCGCAATCGGGCGGCGCACGCCTCGGCGACCCACGCTGAGACGCTCATGCCGGCCTGGCGTGCCATCTCGCGGACTTCCTCAGCCTGCTCGGCCGGGAGGGAGATGCTGAGCTTGGACACCTTCATGGGGCTGTCTCCTCGCGCAATACTACCACGGTAGGAACGGCCGAGGCTGCCCGCGCGATCCCTTCACTCGCGCGGCTGCCTCGAAGGTGCGGCGGATGCTCGTGATCTGCATCGCGTCGACGTCGGCCTGGGTGGCGCCGTGGCCGAGGAGCCACGGGACCTCGACGGTGCTCACGGCGGTCCAGCAGTCGGGGTTCTCCGGGACGTTCGAGGTGAATCGGTAGTACGGGGAGGCATCGTGGCCGAGCGAGGTCTGCGCGGCGAACCCCGCCCTCGCGAGGTCGAGCGCGATCTGGGAGCGGCGCGCCATCTCCTCCTCGCCGCGCGCGATGCCGAACCGGTCGAGGCCGATGTTGAAGCCGCGCTCGGCGATGCCGCGCACGTAGTCGAAGTCGTGGGAGTCGTTGCTGTGGCCGATCGTGACCATCGCCGGATCCACGCCCTCGTCCTCGAAGATGGCCATCAGGGGGAGCCCGAGGCGCATCGAGGCGTTGGTGTGGCACGAGATGGGCACGCCGCCTGCCTTCGCCGCCCGCGCCGCGGCCCGCGCGGTCCGCTCGAGGCCGGCGCGCGGCATGCCGTCGCCCGCGGGTCCCTCGGCGGTGAGTCCGTACTCGAAGTCCCACGCGAGCTTGATGATGCCCGGCCTGATGTCGGTGCCGTCGATGCCGTGCTCGATGTCGTGGAGGAAGATGCTCGCCACCTCGTCGATGTCCCGACGGAAGAGGTAGAAGGGCACCCAGCGGTAGACGCCCGTGGCGCAGACGATGTGGACGCCCGTGTCCGCCTCGGCGATGCGCTGGAACAGCGGGGCCTGCCGTCCGAGGTCGAGCGGGGTGAGGTCGATGATCGAGTCCACGCCCGCGGCCTTCGCGCGCCGGAGCGCCTCGACGCCGCGCCGCACCGCCTCGTCGAGGTCGTAGATCGGCGGCATCACGCGGTCCATGGCGGCGGCGCCGCCCGTGAGGTGCTCGTGGGAGAGCGTGCGCCCGAGGTCGGCGCTGTCGATCGGGCCTCGGATGGTCTGGACGGTGGACATCGGCGGATCCTCCTCGCGAGGTGGCTGGCGCGGGCATTCTAGGCAGAAGCTCGTGGTGTCATCGTGCGGGTGGCCTTCTCGTCGGCCGCGGCGTCGTATCCTGCGCGCCACGCGAGTGGGTGGAGGGGATGCGCATGCCGACAACGACGCGAGCCGCGGTGATGGTCGAGTACGGCGAGCCGCTCGCCATCGAGGAGATCGTGCTGGCGGACCCGGGCCCCGAGGAGGTCCTCGTGAGGCTGTACGCCTCGGGGATCTGCCACTCGCAGCTGCACCAGATCCACAACCCGCGGCACCCGAGGCCGGCGCTCCTCGGGCATGAGGCGACGGGGGTCGTGATTGCCGCGGGCAGCGCGGTGACCCACGTGCGCGAGGGCGACCACGTGATGGTGCCGTTCGTGCCCCGGGACCTGCCGGATCACCTCACGAGCGCACCTCGAACGGCGTTCAGCCATCGAGGGGGCGACCACGCGAACGGCGTGTACACGTGGGCCGAGCACGCCCTGCTGCACGAGCAGATGGTGGTGCCGTTGCCCTCGGACGTGCCCACCGATGTCACGGCGATCGTGGGCTGCGCGGTGATCACGGGCGTGGGTGCCGTGATCAACACGGCGCAGGTGCGCGAGGGGCAGTCGGTGGCTGTGTTCGGCGTCGGCGGAGTGGGCGTGAACATCCTCGCGGGGGCGAAGATCGCCGGCGCCTACCCGATCATCGCGGTCGACCTCCAGGAGGGGAAGCTGGGGTACGCGAAGGAGATGGGCGCGACGCACGTCGTGAACGCCTCGGACGTGGACGCCGTCGAGGCGGTGAAGGAGCTGACCGGCGGCGGCGTCGACTTCTCGTTCGACGGGATCGGCGTGCCGCGTGTGACGGCGCAGATCGTCGAGGTGCTGAAGCCGGGCGTCCTCGGCGTGCGGCGAGGCGGCACGGCGGTGAGCGTGGGCATCGGGCAGGGCCCGATCGAGCTCCCGCGCGGCCTCTTCCCGATGGGTGAGCGCTCGCTCATCGGCTCGATGGGTGGGTCGGCGCGGCCGGCGCAGGTGATGCCGCAGTACGTGGAGTGGTACCGCGAGGGGAAGCTCCCGCTCGAGCGGATGATCTCGAAGCGCTACGAGGGGCTCGACCACATCAACGAGGGCGTGCGCGCCCTCGAGTCCGGGGAGATCGAGGGGCGCTCGATCATGGTCTACGCCGAGCCGTAG
>JADLFF010000057.1 GCA_020845735.1 Dehalococcoidia bacterium | reverse complement strand
CGTGGTCGGCTGGCAGGTGCTCTGTGATCGGAAGACCTTCCGAATTACAGAAGAGCAGTCAGTGGCAGTACTTCCACTTCTGCATCTCCTCGCACGGACAGCTCCACGTGCTCCGCTTGGCCTCCTCGGCCTTGTCGACGTAGAAGTTGCACGGGCAGAGGGGGCGGCCGACCTCCTCGATGTGCTTCGCGAGGCCAATGACCAGGAATTCGGTGATCTCGCGCTGGGGGTGCAGGAACGTCCCGCTCTTCTGTGAAAAGTTCTCGACGAACTTCCACATCTTCGCGAGGTTCGCCTCGGACGCCTGCGCGCGGTCCGCGTCAGAGGGCTGCTCAAGCGTCATACTGCCCCCACCCGACCGAGGGTGAACGTCAGAGGAACGCGTCCACACTCTCACGCCCGCTCTCGCCTCGCAACCGACGGAGGCAGCGGCCACGCGAGTCGCACGAACGGAGACCTCGAGTGCTCACACCGGAGCAGCAGCAGTACCTGCGCGAACACCGCCTGGCAGCCCTCGGGACGGGGAGGCGCGACGGCTCCCCCCAGCTCACCTGGATCGCCTACGAGTACGACGGCACCGATGTCGTCCTCCAGACCGGCGGGGACAGCGTGAAGGCACGGAACATCCGCCGCTCGAACGCAGTGGCGCTCCTGGTCCCCGACGGCGGACGCAACCTCGTGGTCTACGGCACGGCGGCGATCCTCGAGTCAGGGCCGGAGCGCCTCGCGGCGATCCGCCGAGCGCGCGCCACCTCGCAGCGCCCGCTCGCCGAGGTCTCGGACGCGGACCTCGAGGCGGAGCTCGACGCCCGCGGGACGGTGGCGCTGCGCATTGTCCCCGACCGCGCGATGGGCCGGATCGTGGAGCGCCGCCCCGAATGACCTGGCACGCCGCGGTGGTCCTCGTGCTCCTCGCGGGCTGCGCGAGTGGGGGCGCGCCTCCAGCGGGTGCCGGGCCCAGCGCGACCGCCCAGCTCCCGCCGCTCGAACCCACGAGTCCCGCGGCTGCGGTCCCCATCGAGTCGACGCCGACCATCGAGCTGGCGCCCGCGCGGCTGAGCCCTACGACTGAGGTCGCGCGCGTGCCGCGGCCGCCTCAGCCGGCCGGTCCCGTCGAAGTCTCGCGGGGCAGCCTCGAGCGGCGCGAGCTGGCGCTCACCTTCGACTGCGGCGGCCACGCCGGTCCGACGCAGGAGATCCTCGACATCCTCCGCGAGGCGAACGTCTCAGCGACGTTCTTCATGATCGGCGACTGGGTGCGCGCCTACCCCGACCTCGCGAGGCAGATCGCGGCGCGCCACGAGTTCGCGCACCACAGCGACCGTCATCCCGACTACCCCGCGCTGACCGACGAGCAGATCGTCGCTGACCTCGAAGCGGGCGAGCGCGCGTTCATCGAGGTGACGGGCAAGACCACGAGGCCGCTCTGGCGTGCGCCCTCGGGCGCGCGGGACGACCGCGTGCTGGCGGCCGCGGCGCGCGCCGGCTGGACGGTCCATGTCTTCTGGACGCAGGAGCGCAACGCCCGAGGCGAGCTCGTCACGGGCGACTCGGGCGACTGGCGGCCCTTCACGCCCGAGCAGGTGCTCGCCAACATCGAGCGCGCTGCGGACCTCGGAAGCGGCGTGATCACGGTGAGCCACTGCGACAGCGAGCAGACACGCCTCGTCCTGCGCCCGGCGATCGAGGCGATTCGCGCGCGCGGCCTGCGCATCGTCACGGTCTCGGAGCTGCTGCGGTGAGCGTCGCGTGAGGCTGGGGATCGTCTCCGACATTCACGGGAACCTCGCCTCCCTCGATGCCGCGCTGGCGCTCATGGGGCCCGTCGACGAGGTGCTGTGCGCCGGCGACCTGGTCTCGGGCTTCCGCTTCTCGAACGAGGTGGTCGCGCGCCTGCGGGAGATCGGCGCGCGCGTCGTGCTCGGCAACCACGACCTTGATGTGCTCGGTCCGCACGGCGAGCGCGTGCGCGAGAGCCCGGCCACGGACCCGGATCTGCTGCGCTGGCTCGGTCAGCAGCCGGTGCGCCTCGACACGCGCATCGGCGGGCGCCGCCTCACGATGTTCCACGCGGCACCCGAGGAGCCGTTCGAGTACGTCTACGCCGAGTCGCCGCGCATGCGCCTCTGGCGCGACCTCGCTGCCGACTTCGTGATCTACGGCCACACGCACTACGGCCTCGCGCACCGCGAGGGCGACACGCTGGTGGTCAACCCCGGCTCGGCGGGCCAGCCTCGCGATCCGCGCAACGGCTTTCGCTCCTCGTTCGCCGTCCTCGATACCGCGAGTGGCGAGGTGCGCCTCGAGGTCTACGACGACCCGATCTACCGACCACGCCCGCAGTAGCCCCCCGTACGATCCCGTACAATCCCGGCCGTCCGTCGCCCTCGAGGAGGTCGCCATGCCGGGTCTCAAGGACAAGTACGCCGTCGTCGGGATCGGGATGACCGAGTTCTCGCGCAACTCGGGACGCACGACGCGCGCGCTGGGCGTCGAGGCGGTGCGCGCCGCGATGGTCGACGCCGGCCTCGGGGCGCACGAGGTCGACGGTATGCTCTCCTACCACGGCAACGACTCGACGGCCTCACCGACGATCGCCGGGGACCTCGGCATCCGCCTCAACTTCTACATGGACTGCTCGGGCGGCGGCTCCAGCGTCGAGGCGCTGATCGGGATCGCGATGGGCGTGATCGAGGCCGGCATGTGCAACACGGTCGCGATCTTCCGCGCCATGAACGGCTTCACCGAGGCGCGCATCGGGGGCACGGGGCGGCAGCGGCCCGTCTTCACCGGCGCCTCCCTCGATGCCAGCATCCACGGGATGAACTCGGCGGCGCAGTCGTTCGCGCCCTCGTTCATGCGCCACATGTACGAGTACGGCACCACCTCCGAGCAGGTGGCGCACGTCAAAATGGTCCATAGCCACCACGCCTCGAACAACCCGCGCGCCTACTACAAGCAGCGCATCAGCGTGGAGGACGTGGTCAACTCGCGCTGGATCACGAAGCCGCTTCACCTCCTCGATTGCTGCGTCGAGACCGACAACGGCGTCGCGATCATCGTGACCAGCGCCGATCGCGCCCGGAACCTGCGCCAGCGGCCGGCCTGGATCATGGGCGTCGCGGGCCGGGTCAACAAGGACCAGCCCGGCGGCTACCACTGGAGTCGCGGTCCGATCTCGAGGGTGGCCGGTGTCCACGCCGCGCCGATCGTCTTCGGTCAGGCGGGCATCACCCCCGAGGATGTCGATGTCACGGCCTCGTACGACGCCTTCACCTTCACCACGATGCTGCAGCTCGAGGCCTACGGCTTCTGCAAGGAGGGCGAAGGCGGCGACTACGTCTCGAGCGGCATCATCGAGCTGGGCGGCAGGCGGCCGAACAACACGCACGGCGGCCACCTCTGCGAGGGCTACACCCACGGCATCAGCCACGTCGTCGAGAACGTGCGCCAGCTCCGCGGGCAGGCGGACGACTACTGCCCGGGCTGGGCGAACGGCGAGCACACCTACGACTACGCCGAGGGCGGCTGCCGCCAGGTGCGGG
>JADLFF010000056.1 GCA_020845735.1 Dehalococcoidia bacterium | reverse complement strand
TCGTCGTTGGTGACGCCGAGGCGCGAGTCACGATCGCGGCACGACAGTGGGCGCAGGCGCTGGCCGACACCCTGACCACCTCGATTGGCTACGTCCGCGCGGATGTGGCCGAGGTCCTTGCGGCGCTCGAGAAGAGCGGGGTCCGCACGAACGTGTTCGCCCTGCAGCCGAGTCTCAGTGCAGATGCCCCGCCGGCGTCGGTGCGCTACGGAGCGGACGGGCGCCCTGACTGGGTTGCGACGTGCACAGGTCTCCCGGCGCCCGCGCTCCTCGGCGGGCCCGCCCTGCGTGCCGCTGCCCCGCTGCGGCACACCGACGAGCTGCGGCGGCTCGCCGAGGACTGGGACCCGGCGTCCGAGGTGCGGCGCGGCATCTTCGAGGTGGCGGGCCTCTACTCGGAGCCGGGGGAGCGCGCGGGCTGGCTGGACGTGAGTTGCGCCTCCGCGCGCATGGCCGCCTGGTTGGCCGCGTGCCTGGTCTTCGAGGGCATCGAGGCGCGCTGCGACGAGGACCGCCTCTGTCTCCCCGTGGCGCCCTCGTTCACCCTGCACGAGGACGTGCGCGACCTCGTGATGGCTGTCGCCAGGGCTCGGCAGTACTGGAACGGCGCCTAAGGCAGGCCTCGAGGCAACGCGGTCCTGCCTTGCGCGCCGCTCAACGCGATCCGGCGAGGCGGTAGTTCCGCTCGAGCTCGCGCAGGCGCCCGATCAGCTCGGAGTGCCGCTGCACATGGAAGATGTACCGAGGCACGTCGCGGCCCGCCGAGCGCGCCATGAACGGCTCGCCCCAGAAGCTCAGCAGCGCCTCGACGCCCCCGGCGTCCGTGTCCGCGAGGATGCACGACACCGACTCGTCCAGCGTGGTCCAGATCGGCTCGGCCACCGAGGCGGCTCCCTCGCAGACCGCGACCTTGGGGAGGACGATCGCTTCCCAGCGCTCCCGCTCGCCCTCGTCGAGGACGAAGCGCACGGCGCTGACGCGCGGGTTCTCGATTGCTGGGCGCAGCAGGACATCGAACAGCGCCTGCGGCTCAAACATCGAGAGGCAGACGTTGAACCACACCATCTCGCCGCGCGCCCGCTGCGAGAATCGGGCGCTTTCCTCGCGCAGCGCGGTCGGCCCGATCAGCACGGTGTCGGCCGGTAGCACGGCGGCGCGGATGTCCGCGATCGCGGTGATCGCGTGCTCGATCGCCCGTGTCTCCTGCTCCTCACGGTCCTCGCGGCGCATGTCCCGGAGGAGGATGAGCGCCAGGATCACGAGGATGATCGCGAGCAGGAGGCCTTCATCGGCGACGTGCAGCAGGTGCAGCACCAGCGCGGTGACGGCCGCGATCAGGCCCGCCAGGGCCTCGAAGTCGAGTCGCCGCAGACGTGCCATCGATCCCTCGCTCCAGCGGGCGCCTGTCCGATCTCGGCAGGCTACAGTGACCTTGTAGCGCACGGCACACGCTGAGTTCGAGTGCGCGACCGATGACGGTGTGTCGCGCTGCCGCCCGGCGACCGTCGTGGTCGACGCGGGTAGAATCGGCCCGCGATGCACGTCGCTGTCACGTCGCGAAGGAGGAAGCGGTGCACGTCGCGACGGAGAAAGCGACAGGCGATCGCCCCAGCACGTCCGAGGCCGCTCGTGACCGCCACGAGGGGGCAGACGGCGCCCTCCGAGGGGTTCGGCAGGTGTCGTGAGCCTCCATGGGTCCGGTGGTGCTCGCGCGATCGAGCAGACGGCGTCGGCCCGACGACGCGTCGTGCCGTTCATGCTCACCGCGATCGCCGCGCTCCTGCTCGGGCTCTGGGCCGGCGTCGCTCGCATCGGCTGGAGTCTGCCGTCGGCGGATGGCGACCTGATGCTGCGGCACGGCGGACTGATGGTCGTGGGCTTCGTCGGCACGGTGATCGCCGTCGAGCGGGCGGTCGCCGTGCGCAGCCCGGCCGCGTTCGCCGCCCCGGCCCTGAGTGCGGCGGCGGGGCTCGCGCTGATCGTCGGCGCGCCCGCCTCGATCCCGCCGGTGCTGGCGGGCGTCGCCGGGCTCGCCTACTCGCTGAACATCGCCACCCTGCTGGCGCGGCATCGGCTGCCACCGTTCGCAGTGCTGCTCGCCGGCGGGCTGTGCCTGTCGATGGCGGCCGTGGTGTGGTGGGACAGCGGGAGCATGCGCCATGTCGTGCTCTGGTGGATGTCGTTCCTCGTGCTCACGATCGGCGCCGAACGCCTCGAGATCATCCGCTTCCAGCACTTCTCGACGGCCGACGCGTGGTCGGGGATCGCGATCGTCGTGCTGCTCCTCGTGGGCCCGGCAATGGCGCACGTGAACCTCGACGTCGGGACGCGGCTGCTGGGAGTGGCGCTCGCGGCCGGGCCGCTCTGGCTGATGCGCCGCGACATCGCCCTGCGCACGGTTCGCACCGATGGGCTCTCGCGCTTCGCTGCGGTCGGCGTCCTCACGGCCTCGGGCTGGCTTGCGGCGTCGGGAGTGCTGCTCATCGCCACCGGCGTCGGAGGTGGCCTGGCCTACGACGCGGTGGTGCACACGTTCTTCATCGGCTTCGTCTTCGGCGCGATCATCGCGCACGCGCCGATCATTCTTCCTGCGGTCACGGGCCTGCGCTTTCCGTACTCACCGCTCCTGTATGCGCCGCTGGTCGTGCTCGATGGGGCGCTCGTGTTGAGGGTCGGAGCGGACCTCGTCGAGGGTGGGGCGCTGCGACGGTGGGCGGGCCTGATCCAGGCGCTCGCGATCATGCTCTTCCTGCTCCTCAGCGTGGGCTCGGTCATCGCGGGGCGCCTGTTCTCCGCCACGCCCCAGCCGAGCCAGCCGCACCGCTAGCCCTCGAGGGGCGGCCCGCCGATTCGACAGGGGAGAACCGCCCGCGCCTATTGAGACATAAAGTTCTGGCAGCCGACGACGGCATGGACTGGGACCCGCAGCGCACTAGCCACCTGTACCTGATTCCGTGAGGATCACTCGGAAACGCGGGAGGCGGCGTCCAGTTGCAGCTCATCGATGGCCGCCCGGTGTACTCCGCGACCGACCTGGTGGGGTTCCTGGAGTGCCGCCACCTCGCGAACCTGGAGCGGGCCGCCGTCGAGGGGCACCTCGAGCGACCGATGCGGGTCGACCCCGTGCTCGATCGGATCGCGCAGCGCGGCACCGAGCACGAGGCGCGCTTCCTCGCAGCGCTGACTGCCGAGGGCGTGACGGTGGTCGAGGCGCCCTCGGACGACGCACTCCCTCGCGTGGAGCGCATCACACGAGGGCACGCGGCGACGCTCGAGGCGATGCGTGCGGGCGCCGACGTCATCTACCAGGCTGTGCTCTTCGACGGACGCAAGCTCGGGTACGCGGACTTTCTGCGTCGGGTCGAGCGGCCGAGCCGACTCGGGGCATGGAGCTACGAGGTCTGGGACACCAAGCTGGCGCGACACCCGAAGGCGTCGGCGGTGCTGCAGATCTGCATGTACTCAGAAATGGTCGGCGCGCTCCAGGGCCGGGCGCCCGAGGAGATGCACCTCGCGCTCGGGGGTGTGGCGCGGGAGACGGTCTCGTTTCGCGTCGCCGACTACGCGGCGTACTACCGGCTCGTCGCCCATGACTTCGAGGCGCTGCTCGATGGTGGGACGCCGTCGTTCCCCGTGCCCTCGAGGCCGGAACCGGTCGAGCACTGCGGCGTCTGCCGCTGGAGCGAGGAGTGCCGCGCGCGGTGGCGTGTCGAGGATGACCTGTCGCTCGTGGCGAACCTGACGAGCCGCCAGCGCCGCGCGCTGCACTCGATCGACGTGACCACGCGGACCGCGCTCGCCGAGCCGCCCGTCCCGCTCCCCGAGCGGATCGAGGGCGCCGGCCGCGACGCGCTCGTGCGTATCCGAGCGCAGGCCTCAATCCAGGTGCGAGGCGAGCGCGAGGGGCGCGTGATCTCGGAGCGCATCCCACCCGTCCGCGACCGCGAAGGTGCGCTCGTCTCCAACAGCGGCCTGCTCATGCTGCCGGAGCCGTCGCCCGGCGACCTCTTCTTCGACATCGAGGGCGACCCGTTCTTCGGCTCGGATGAGGTCGACGGCATCGACTACCTCTTCGGCGTGGTCGAGCCGGGCCGCGCGGACGCCGCCGGCCAGCCGGCGTTCCACGCCCTGTGGGCGATCGATGGCGGCACCGTCACACCGGCGGCCGAGCGGCGCGCCTTCGAGGCGTTCATCGACGTCGTGATGGATCGCCTGGCGGCGGACCCGCGGCTGCACGTCTACCACTACGCGCCGTACGAGCCGACTGCCGTGAAGCGGCTGGCCGGGCGGCACGGGACGCGCGAGGAGGAGGTCGACCGCCTGCTGCGAGGCGGCGTCTTCGTCGACCTCTATCGCGCGGTGCGGCAGGGCATTCGTGCCTCGGTGGCGAGCTACTCGATCAAGCGCCTTGAGCCCCTGTACGGGTTCAAGCGGGAGATCGATCTGCGCGACGCGGGCACAAGCATCGTCGAGTTCGAAACCTGGCTCGAGCTCGGGCAGGGCGCGGAGCGCGACGACCTCCGCACGGAAATCGAGGGCTACAACCGGGACGACTGCGTCTCGACGCTCGGGCTGCGCGACTGGCTCGAGGGGCAGCGCGCCGCCCTCGCGACCGAGCTCGGCGAGGTATTGCCGCGGCCGGTGGTCACCGCTCCTGAGGAGACCGAGGACAGCAAGGCCCAGCAGGCGGTCAACGCGCTGGTCGATCAGTTGATGGCCGAACTGCCCGACGACCTCGCTGCGGCGAGCGACCCTGAGCGCGGCCGCTGGCTGCTGGCACAGCTGCTCAACTGGCACCGCCGCGAGGCGAAGTCGTTCTGGTGGCGCTATTTCTTCCTCCGCGACGAGCTGACTGACGAGGAGCGCCGCGAGGAGTCCGACGCCCTCGGCGATCTGACCTTCGAGCGCTCCTGGCCGGACCCGACGCCGGGTGCTCGCTCGACCATCTATCGATTCCGATTCCCGCCGCAGGAGCACAGGATCCGTGTCGGCGACGCGCCGCACGATCCGGCGACCGGTCGGCCCGCGGGCACGGTGGTCCATGTCGACGACGATGCGGGGATCATCGACCTCAGGCTCGGGTCGGGCCGGCCCGCGCCGACGCCGACCTCACTCATCCCGCACGATTACGTCCGCCCGCAGCCGAAGCCCGAGGCTCTGCAGCGCCTCGCCCGGTGGGTGATCGAGCAGGGCATCGATGCCCCGGGCGAGCATCGCGCGACCCGCGACCTGCTCATGCGTCGCCTACCTCGATGCAGTCCGCCAGCCGGCCAGTCGCTGGCTCGCGAGGCGGAGGACGCGCAGGGGGCCGCGCGCCGTCTCGTCCTCTCGCTCGACCAGAGCTACCTCGCAATCCAGGGCCCGCCCGGCTCGGGTAAGAGCACGGTCGGTGCAGAGATGATCGTGGACCTCGTGACCGCGGGGAAGCGCGTCGGCATCACCGCGAATAGCCACAAGGTGATCGGCGAACTGCTCGAGAAGGCGGCGAACATCGCGCGAGACCGCGGTGTGACGGTCGCGATCGGGCAGCGTGCGAACGACGACGAGCCCGCCTACGCCGCTGCCACACACCTCAAGGACAACGATGCGGCGCGCGACGCCCTCGCCGACGGGTCGCTGAACGTCGTCGGCGGCACCGCCTGGCTGTGGGCGCGCGAGGACATGGCCTCGAGCGTCGACGTGCTCTTCATCGACGAGGCCGGCCAGATGTCGCTCGCCGACGCGCTCGCCGCCTCCCTCTGCGCCACGAACCTCGTGCTCCTCGGCGACCCCCAGCAACTCGACCAGCCACTGCAGGGGACTCATCCACCCGGGGCCGAACGCTCAGCACTCGCACACGTCCTCGATGGCGAGCGCGTGATGCCCGACCACCTGGGACTCTTCCTCAACGGCACGTGGCGCCTCCATCCGAGCATCGCCGCGTACACCTCCGAGGTCTTCTACGAGGGTCGCCTGCACGAGCAGCCGGGCCGCGATGCGCTCGCGCTGGCCGGCGCGGCACCGCTCTCGGGCACCGGCATCCGCTTCATCCCCGTTGCGCACGAGGGCCACTCCAGCGACTCACCCGAGGAGGCCGCCGCCATCGCCTCGCAGGTGCGGCGGCTGCTTAGTGCGAATCCAACGTGGACCGACGCGAAAGGCGTGACGAGGGCGCTCACCGACCGCAACGTGCTCCTGATCACCCCGTACAACGCGCAGGTCGCGGCACTGACGGACGCGCTGCCCGGCCTCCGAATCGGCACGGTCGACAAGTTCCAGGGCCAGGAAGCGCCCATCTCGATCTACTCGATGGCCACGAGCTCGGCGGACGAGGCGCCTCGAGGCATGGAGTTCCTGTACAGCCTCAACCGGCTGAACGTCGCCACGAGCCGGGCCCAGTGCCTCGCCGTGGTCGTCGCGAGCCCGGCGCTACTGCGCGTCGTCTGTCGCACGCCCCGCCAGATGCAGCTCGTGAACGCCCTCGTGCGGCTAGTGGAGGTGGCAGGTTGAGGTGCTCGAGCGTTGGTGCTGTTGAAGCCTGATGACGGGACGACGTGGCTCACTCAGCGAGCCATCTCTGATCTGGTGATGGTGGAGACGGGGGAGGATCAAGCTCCATCTCGCCAGCATCGGAGAGTCGTTCGTTCCGCATCCTCCGCGAACACAGTGGGCTGCGCGAGTCGTCGCCTGGCGAGCGGCGGCGTGAGGGTGACCAACCGATTCCGTCTGCGTTGGTGTCGTCTCGTTCCTTGCTGATCCCGACTTCTTCCTAATCGGCCCTCTCCATCCCGCCGCGTGTCCTGTCGCGTCGTGTTCGTCCACTTCGTCATCGGCATGACGCTGTCGTCATGCGAAATGGGTTGTATGCGATTTCGGCGCTCGCTCGCGCTGCGAGCACCTCTCGACCGGCTGCGAGTGAGGCAAGCACTGATCGGAGGGCGGTGCAATCGAAGGGACGGTTGAGCGGCCGCCGTCGTCGAGGCGGCTCGACCGTACTTCGAACTGTCGCGTCCAGGTCTCTTGAATCCGGGATATCGCGCTTCGCCCTGACCGTCACACTTCGGGCGCGGGAATGCCGACTCTTCAGTCGTGAGGGCCCTGTGCCCCGTGTGCCTCGAGGTGGATCAATGACAAGACAAGTCGCAGCTGCCTACGCGGTGGCATCCACGGCACTGGCAGTAGCTGCGATTGTGGTGTCCGCCGTAATCTTTGGCCTCTTCAGTTCGGACAAGGACACGGTGGGGGAGACGGCCTCAGAGACACCGACTGCGACGGGTGCATCGACGACGGTGGACGCCTCGGCGGCGTATGGGGCGGCGCTTGCGGATGTGGAGACGCAGAGGCGTGTCGCGCTGAATGAAGCAGCGGCCCAGGTCGCGGCGCAGCGCTCGAGGTTGCAGGCAGAGGCCGCAAGCGATGTGGAGCAGCAGCGTGCCTCGGCTGCCGCAGCGCTGGCCGCGGAGCTCGCCGTGGCAAAGGCTCAGGCCGAGGCTGCGGCGAAGGCCTCGGTGACGCCCTCGGCAGTACCGACCAGCCTTCCAACGGCTCCCCCAACGGTCGCGCCGACACTGGTTCCAACGGTCCCGCCCACCGCGATTCCGACTGTGGTACCAAGCGCCGTCGCAACACCCGCGCCTACTGCCTCAGCAACGGCGTCGCCGACGCCGTCCTCGCCTCCCATGGGAACCTTGAGCGCAGCGAAGCTGGCCGAGGTGCAGGGCGAGATCGCAGCAAAGACAGCGGAATGCGACAAGAAGAGCGGCGCCGAGAAGACGTCGTGCATGCGCGAAGTGGGCCTATTGCGCGCGAAATATGGGTTGTAGGGCTTCGGGCGACGCTTTGCCTGCTCGAATGGCCGCGTTCGGCGGCTCCGTTGAGTACGTCACAACAAGTGGATCCGAGTCCGACCGCTTGATTACGGGACCTTCGGGCATCACGTGGGGTGCTGCGAGGCGCCGACTATCGAGTGAACGCGCGACGCACGCGCGCCTTGAAGGGTTGGGCTCATGACCAGACAGCTCGCGGCCGCCTACGCAGTCGCGTCTACTGCCCTGGCGGTTGCGGCCATCGTCGTGTCCGCCTCCGTGTTCGGCTTCTTCACGTCGGCGTCGGACACGTCCGCTGAGGAGGAACCGACGGCAACGGCGTCCGCCGCCGAGGTGGCCACGCCTTCGTCCGTCATCGATGCATCCGCCGCTTACGAAGCCGCGCTGTCTGATGTGCGAACGCAGCGCGACGCCGCGCTCGCCCAAGCGGCCGCCGAGGTAGCGGCGCAGCGGGTTGCTCTCCAGGCTAGGGCCGCGGCCGAGGTGGAGCAGCAGCGGGCCGCGGCGTCCGCCAGCCTCGCTGCCGAAATCGAGACGGTACGTGCGCAGGCCGAGGCGGGCCAGAAGAGTGCGCTGACGGCGGCACCCGCGACGCCCCTGGTTATCGCGACCGCTACACCGACAGCGACGCCGAGGCCGGCTGTCGCGGCAATCGTCGCTACCACCGCCGCGCCCACGGCGAGTGCTACGGCCAGGGCTACGGCCACAGGCACCCCGAAGCCAGCATCTACACCTCGCCGGCAGGAGCGGCATGAGGACGACGACTAAAGTCCCGACCATCGACGGACGCCTGCTGGGCACGACTGACGGCGGTTTGCGGTGCCGGCCCGCAGCGCGGAGCGACCCCGTGCGGGCGTAACGGAAAGGCGGAAGCCATGGCCAAGACGCACGTGAACATCGTGGTCGCGGCGACGAGCCTTGCGGCAATCGGGGCCGCGTGGACGGGGATCGCGCGGGCGGACGCACACGTCGCAGCGGCAAAGGCGGCGCTGCAGGCGGAAGCCGAGGCCGAGGAGGCGGAAGCAGCGGCTGCCGCTCTCGCGGAGGCACCTCCGATGCCCCAGGTGATCACGGTTCCCGTGGTCGGCGCGTCGGGACCGACGCTGTCCGACCGACTCGGGGCCGCGCCAGCACTACAACTGGCGCCACTGCCTCCAATCAAGGTCGGGTCTGTTGCGCCTGTCTCCAACGGGGGGACTGCACTCGTACCCGCACCGGCGCCGACTCAACCGGTCGTGTCGGCCCCAGTGGGTCCGGCCGCGCCCGCAGCTGTCGCCCCTGCAGTCCAGCCAGTCGCTGCGCCGCCTCCGGTGGTGGTCGCGGCTTCCGCTCCAGCCGCCCCGCCGCCGGCTCCGGCTCCTGCTGCCAAGCCGAAGGCCACGAAGGCCTCGTGATCGCCACAGCGAATCGACCGGTGCGGCGCAGTCGACCGCTTCGATCCCGTCGTGCCTTCAGGGCGATGGGAACGCAGTGGCAACTGGAGACGTGGGGCAGCCCTCCAGCCGCGTTGCGCGCCGCCGAGGACCTCGTTCGCGACATTGAGCAGCGCTGTTCGCGCTTCCTCCCGGATTCGGCGCTGTCGCGCTTGAATCGCGATCGCCGGATCCAGGATCCACTGCTCGCCGACATCACATCGCTGGCGCTCGAGTTCCGCGAGGCCACCGCCGGCGCGTTCGACCCCGCGGTGGGCGACGCGGTGGTGGCGGCTGGCTACGACCGCTCGATGGAGCTGGTGCGCTCGAGCAGCGCAGGTCCGGCGCGCGATGCCGTCGGGCATCCCGCCATCCCGGTCCACGGTGACGTCATCGAATTGCGAGGGCCGGGGCAGCTCGACCTTGGGGGAATCGCCAAGGGCTGGGCCGTCGACCGGGTGGGTAGACTGCTGCAGGACGCGGGCGCGCACCGCTACTTCGTGGACGGTGGTGGGGACGTGTTGCTGGGCGGCGAGCGCGACGAGGAAGAACTCGTGGAGCTCTGCACGGGGGGCTATCGAGTCGGCGTCCGGGCGGGTGGGCTCGCCTCGTCATCGACGTTGCACCGACGCTGGGCGACGGCCGGCGGCGACGCGCACCACATCATCGACCCGCGCAGTGACCGTCCGAGCGCGGGCGAGTGGGTCCAGTCATCGGTGCTTGCACCCGACGCCACGACCGCAGACGTCCTGGCGACCGCGCTGCTGGCGAACGCGGAGGCGGCGCTTCCGGCGCTGGCGAGGCGTGGCGCCGAGGCGCTGCTTGTCGCTGCGGACGGCCACTGCATGATGACGCCCGGACTGGCGCGCTACCTCCGATGACGCTCAAACGCCTGGAGCCGCTGGCACTGGTGGCTGCACGCAGCCTGCTGGCGGCTGCGGCAGTCTATTACGCGTATCTCTACATGCCCGCGTTCTTTGGGATGTGGGATACGGAGCAGCCGCTCCAGTGGTGGGCGGGCCGCGCGACGGGCTTCGGTGCGTACGGTGCCCTCGCCGCCTCGATGGTGTTCGGGCTGATGGTGAGCTCGCGGGGGCTGGACGGAGCCGTGAACCGCAAGACCGTCACTGAGTATCATCAGCAGTGGACGCTGGCGGCACTTGTGCTGACGGTGATCCACACGCTGGTCATCGTCACCGACAAGTACGTCGACATCTCCGTGCTTGGCTCGCTGGTCCCTGGAAAGTCCGCGCACATGACGGGTGCGGTGGCGCTCGGAACGCTCGCGCTGTGGGGAATGGTCGTCATCATCGTCAGCAGCTGGGCACGCTCGTTGCTGAGTTATGAGGTGTGGCGCGCAATCCACGCGAGCGCGACGGCGGTCATACTGGTCGCGCTCACGCACGGTTTCGTGGCCGGAACGGACTCAAAGCACGAACTTGCGCGCTTCCTCTACGTGGGGAGTGGCGCAGCGATATTCGGTGCGACCGTCTTCCGACTCGCGTACGAATTCCGTCGACCGCGCGCGGCGGCAGCCACCAGCTCTCCGGCCACAGCGGGCGGGGGTGCGAAGCCCACGTCGGCGCCGAGGCACGCGACGAACGAGCCACCGCCCGCCGAGGATGGGTCGATTGTGCTCGATTTTGCCGCGGCGCAGTTCGAGCGGGCGCGGCTCGATGAGTCCGTACCGCCTCGCGCACACGGTCGGCGGTCATAGGAGGCGCTCGGCCCTCGACTGTGCCTCTGGCGATGGGTGCGATGTGCGTATCTGTTGGGGCGGCCACGCCCCTCGCGGCTCCACTGGCAGCGACAGAAGTTGGCAGATCACACTTCCGGGAACCTGACCTCGATGCGCAGGCCTCCGGTCTTGCCCGTCGAGGCCGCTGCGCTGCCCTCTCGACGGGTCGCGATCGTGCGCACGATCGCTAGGCCGAGCCCGCTGCCGGTACCCGGCGTGTGGGCAGTCTCGACGCGGCTGAACCGGTCAAAGATCGACAGCCGGGCGTTCTCAGGGACCCCCGGCCCGGAATCCTCTACTGACAGAACTCCCTGATTTCCATCGCGCCTTGTGGAGACGGCGCACGGCGTGCCGACCGGCGTGTGCTGCAGCACATTCTCGATGAGCGCGCGGAGCACCCGGCCAGCCTCGTCGTCCGTCACCGCCGTTCTCGTGGAGGCGAGGTCTCGAGTGACAGTCGTACGATGCGAAAGACATTGGGGCTCCAGCCGATCAAGTTCGCGAGCGGCGATACGTGCGAGGTCGGCCCCGCCAGGCGGAAGCGTCGATGCGTCGGCGCGCTGCTCCATGCGCGCGAGGTCCAGCAGGTCTTCGACGAGCCGAGCCGCCTCATCCGCCACGTCTCGGATGTCGGCCACCGCCTCGCGCTCGGCGCCGTCGAGCCGCTCGCCGCGCAGCAGGAGGTCAGCGGTGGTGCGGATGACGGTGATGGGCGAACGCAACTCGTGGGAGGCATCGCCGACGAAGCGGCGCTGCCCCTCGTATGCCGCGGCAAGTGGCCGGAGCGCGCGGCCGGCCAGGAGGTAGCCTCCACTGACCGCCAGCAGGAGCCCGGCACCAGCGACCGCGCCCAGGACGACAATCACCGTTTGGATCTGCAAGTCCCGCTCCGCGAGGTTCCGCCCGCCGATGACCACGCCGACGCGCGTGCCCCCGATCTCGACCGGCACGGTCTGGATGCGGAGGCGCTCGTGCTCCAGTGCGACGGTGCGCCAAACCGGGACCGCAGCCAGTGGATCGCCAATGGCATGCTCGATGAGCTCTTCACCCGCGGCCTGCCGTGGGTTCGCGACCAGGGCCCCATCCGAGCGGTACACGAGGATGAAGACGTCAGTCGTCCCATGCCCCTCGTCTTGCGAGCGCGGAAGCGGTGTCAAGGTGCGGGGGTCGGGGGCGGTCTCGATCCACTGGGTGACGGCAGCCGCAATGCCCCTGTCCACCTGCTGGTCGATGCTGCGCGTGAGGCCCACGTAGGTGGCGGCGCCGAGCACCACGAGGACAGCGAAGAAGACTACGCCGTACCAGAGCGTGAGCCGCGCTCGCGCATGGCGGAACATCACTGGGCGGCATCCAGGCGGTAGCCAGCGCCGCGGATGGTGGTCAGCGGCAGTGCGTCGCCGAGCTTGCGGCGCAGGTAGTGGACGTAGAGGTCGACCACGTTCGCGTCGGCATCGGCCTCGTAGCCCCAGACATGAGCGAGGATGCTGCGCCGAGACAGCGTGTGGCCCGGGTGGCGGAGGAAGTACTCCAGCAACCGGAACTCCGTGGGCGCCAGGTCGACGGGCTCACCGTTGCGGCGCACCTCGTGCCGAACCAGATCAATCTCGATGCCGCCGCCGACGATGCGCACGTCGGCCGGCTGCGAGGTGCGCCGCCCCAGTGCACGGAGGCGCGCCAGCAACTCGTCGAAGGCGAACGGCTTTACGAGGTAATCGTCGCCACCGGCGTCCAGCCCCGTTATGCGATCGGCGACTTCACCGCGCGCGGTGAGGAACAGCACCGGCGTGGTTACGCGCTCGTCTCGCAGGGCGCGCACTACAGCAAAGCCGTCGTACACGGGCATCATCACATCGAGCACCAGCACGTCGAATTCGCCACCGCGTGCCAGCGCGAGGGCTTCCTCGCCGTCGTGGGCGACGCTGACCACGTGTCCCTCGCCGGTCAGTCCTCGCTCGAGGAGGCGCGCCAGCCGCTGATCGTCTTCCGCGACAAGGATGTGCACGCAGCAAGCGTAGAACGAGGGGAGCTCAACGGGACGTCGGCGCGGGGTCTTGGCGCCAGATTTGAGGATTCACAGCCGCTTCGAACCGCAGTCACAGGAGCGGTTGCGACGATGAGTTCGCAGGGAGCAACGCTCCCGGAAGGAGACAGCAGTGCCGAAGTCAATCGCAGGCGCATACGCGATCGCGGGGACAGCTATCGCCATCGCACTCATTGTGGTCGCGGGCTCCACCGTGGGCCTCTTCGGCGGCCGCCAGGCGGCGACTGGAGCCGAGGCGGCCGCACAGACCGTCGTCACGCAGTCCAGCCTGGCGCTCGACGTCGCCGCGGCCGCACCTGAGCGCGCGCCGGGCGGCGCCACCGAGTTTGGCACGCGCGGCGAGCGCGAGCATGAGGAGCGCGAGCACGCCGAGCGTGGTCGCGTCGAGGGTGGCGGCGTCTTCGGGTTCCTCCGCAACGATGACGATTAGCACAGGAGGTCGATCGTGGACCGCACGATGGTGAACGCGTCAGTCACGGCCACGAGCGCGGTCCTGTTTGCGGCCGCGTGGGTGGCGATCATCCACGCCGACGAGGCGGCGGCCGTTGCCCAGCCACAACAGGTCCAGGTCTCGACGGCCTCGCCGGTTGTGTCGGGCGGGGCAGCGGCGGCCGCGTCGGGCCAACTGGTGCCCGTCCCAGCTGCTCCAGGGCGAGTGCAGGCCGCCCCAGTCCGGCGATCGAGGGCTTCATGACGGAGACGACGTTCCGGGCGATGGGTACCGAGTGGTACGTGCGTATCGATGGTTGCGCCTCGCGCACCCTGCCTCAGGTGCAAGCGATGGTGCACCGAGAGGAGTGCCGGTTCTCGCGGTTTCGCCCGGCATCGGCGCTCTCACGGTTGAACATCGAACGCAGGCTGCACGACCCCGTGCTGGCGTCGGTCGTTCGGCGGGCGCTGCGCTATCAACTCTGGACTCAAGGCGCCTTTGACCCGGCGGTCGGCAGCGCGGTCATCACCGCCGGCTATGACCGCACTTTCGAGGCGATCCAGCCAGGACGACCACCGACAGCGGACCGATCCGGCAACCTCGAAGTCCGCGTGCGCCGCGGTGAGACCACCCTGTCAGGGACCGGGAACATCGACCTGGGTGGGATCGTCAAGGGATGGACGGTCGACCTGGTCGCGCGAATGCTCGAGACAGCCGGTGCCGACGGTTACCTCGTCGATGGCGGTGGTGACATCCGTGTCGGTGGCCGTCCCGCCGATACTGACAAATGGAGCATCGGCGTTGCCGATGACTACCGCGTCTCGCTCGGCTCGGGGGCGGTCGCGACGTCTTCCTCGTTGCATCGGCGGTGGGCGACCGAATCCGGACAGGCGCACCACATCATCGCACCAGTGACGGGTCGCCCTGCCGAGGGGCCGTATGTGACCGCCATCGTGGTCGCTCGCGACGCCGAGACCGCGGACGTGCTCGGCACCGCTCTCATCGCAGACGCAGATCGAGCGCTGCCCGCGGTGACCCGGTTCGACGCCGATGTCATGCTTCAGCACGCGGACGGCCGGTGGTTGATGACACCGGGGATGGAACGGTGGCTCGCGCAATGACAGCTCTGCTCACACGCACGTCGACGACGGGGTTCCTCCTGCTGGCGGCGATGGCGACGGCGAATGCCGCGTGGGCCACGCTCGCGGGCGCCAGTGCGGCTGACCTCCCGCTGCTCTGGTGGGCAGCGCGCGCGCTCGGGTTCGTCGCCTACGTCGCGCTCACGCTATCGATGCTGTTCGGGGTGCTGGTGAGTGCGCGCGGACTCGACGCGTGGGTAGCTCGCAAGACCGTACTCGACCTGCATCAGCAGTGGGCGCTTGCCGCCCTCATCAGTACGGTCCTGCACATCCTCACAGCCGTAGTCCACACGGAATCGCACATCTCGTTGGTGGAGGCACTCGTGCCATTTGCCGCCGAGCGGCTGACGGGCGCGCTCGCCCTCGGCGCGATTGCCACGTGGGGACTCGTGGTACTCGCCATAACCTCGTGGCTGCGAAAGCGAATTTCGTACACTCTGTGGCGCGCGATCCACGCGTTCGCGTTCGGCGCGTTCGTGCTCGCCGTGGTGCACAGCGTTGCGGCGGGCACCGACAGCGCGCAGCCATTCGTACAGTGGTTCTACATCGTGACGACGGCGGTCGTGACGGCTGCGGTCGTGTTCCGCGTGCTGGTGGCGCTGGCCGGACGCACGAGAGCGAGCCGAGTCGTCCGGACCGGCTGAGGTCGGTGCTGCATCTCCGATCGCCGGAAGTACGCATGTGACGTAAGGGCACTCATGCTGGATTCACCGTGGATCACGCGCGCCCTGCTGGCGCTGTCGGCCGGTGGCCTGGTGGCTGGGCTCGCGTTCCGAGGACTTGGTGTTAGTGTCGCGGCGGACGTGCTCTGGATCGGCATCTCCTGCCTCGCGCTGCTTCCCCTGCTCCTGGATACCGCGAGGCAACTGTGGAACCGCCAGGCCGGAGTCGATCTGATCGCCATCCTCGCGATGGTCGGGGCGCTCTGGTTCGGCGAGTATCTGGCGGCTGCCGTCATCGCGCTGATGCTCAGCACCGGCGCCGCACTCGAGCAATACGCCGCGGGTCGGGCGGAACGAGAGCTCTCAGCGCTGCTGAAACGGGCACCGCACACCGCCCACCGGATGGACGGCGACACCCTCACCGACATCCCCGTCGACCAGGTCCAGGTCGGCGACCGGCTCCTCATCAAGGAAGCCGACAGCGTCCCTGTCGACGGTGTGACGGTCGATGCGGCGATCCTCGACGAGTCGGCGCTGACCGGAGAGTCCCGATTCGTCGAGCATGCGCCCGGCGATCCACTCTCCAGTGGGGTAGTCAATGCCGGGGCACCGTTCCAGATGCGGGCCACCGCCACTGCGGAAGCCAGCACCTACGCCGGGATCATCCGCCTGGTCCAGAGCGCCCAGCAGCGCAAATCGCCGTTCGTCCGCCTCGCCGACCGCTACGCCGCGCTGTTCGTACCGCTGACTCTGTTCGTTGCCGGTATCGCCTGGGCCGTCTCGGGTGATCCCGTCCGCGCGCTCGCCGTGCTGGTGGTCGCGACACCCTGCCCGCTGCTGCTCGCCGCGCCGATCGCGGTTGTCTCCGGGATATCGAGGTGCGCGCGCCGGGGCATTATCGTGCGCGACGGCGGCGCGCTCGAAGCCCTGGCACAGGCGCAAGTGCTCTTCTTCGACAAGACCGGAACGCTGACGATGGGCGCACCACGTCTCTCCGACGTGGCGACGGTCGGCGCACTCGACGCGACGACCGTTCTGCATTTCGCTGCATCTCTCGACCAGATGTCATCGCACGTGCTGGCGGCCGCGGTGGTTCGCACCGCGCAAGAGCGCGGCGTCGCGCTTTCGCTACCCAGCGCATCCGCCGAGGTTGCCGGTGGTGGAATGGCCGGCATCGTGGATGGCCGCGCGGTGCTGGTCGGCAACATGCGATGGGTCTCCGCACAGGCCGACGGAGACCACACTGAGCCGCTGCAGCGCCGCCTCGCCCGTCACGGCGGTTCCAGTGTCGTGGTCGCAGTGGACGCCGTCCTGGTCGGCGCATTGCTCCTGGACGATCCGATCCGGCCGGACAGCCCCCGGACGATCCGTGCCCTCAAACGCCTCGGGATGCGCGAGATCGTCATGGTTACAGGTGACCGCGAGGAGGCGGCCGCGACCGTGGGCGCGGTGGTCGGTGTCGACCGCATACTCGCGGAGCAGTCGCCGGAGTCCAAGGTGCTCGCCGTCGCGGCGGCCCGCGACGCGGGTGCGATCACCGTGATGGTGGGGGACGGAATCAACGACGCCGCCGCGCTTGCCAGCGCGAACGTCGGCGTGGCCATGGGCGCGCGCGGGGCGACAGCATCGTCCGAAGCGGCCGATGTCGTCATCGCGGTGGATCGCCTCGATCGTCTCGAAGAAGCCGTCCGCATCGCGCAGCGCACGCGCCGCATCGCGAGGGAGAGTGTGCTGCTCGGGATGGGACTCGCGTTCGTCGCCATGGGCGCGGCGGCAGCCGGACTGCTCGCGCCGGTTGGCGGCGCATTCCTGCAGGAAGGCATCGACGCCGCGGCCATTCTCTGGGCGCTCCGCGCGCTCAGCCCGGTTCCGCAGCGACGGGTGCGGGGCAACGTCCCTCCCGAGATGATCCGCGAACTGCGCCTGGAACACCGTTCAATCGACGCAGGTATCGAGCGGCTTCGTGACGTTGCTGCGCAGCTGGATGCCACGGACAACGGGCACGCAACGAAGTTGCTTGGTGAGGTCGGGACGTTGATTCAGGATGTCTTGCTGCCGCATGAGCGCGCCGATGAGGAGTGTGTCTACCCGGTCCTCGCGCGCGCGCTGCACGGCGAGGACCCGCTGGCTCCCCTGAGCCGCACCCACCACGAGCTGGAGCTCCAGGCGCGCGAGTTCGGCACGCTTCAGAAGCACCTGTCGCCTGACGGCCCGACAGACGCGGAGCGCGTCGAGTTTCAGCGGCTGCTCTATGGTCTGCACGCCATCCTGCGGCTGCACAATGCGCAGGAGGAGGAGCTCTTCCACGAGCTCAGTGATGTTTAGAGCAGCGACGCCCCGCTCGGTGCTTCAGGCTCGCTCGTCCGGTGAATCGACATGCAGCGCGGCACCCTCGACGGCACCGGCTACCTCCAACGGTCGTTTGCGTGAGGAATTCCCTTTCGCATGCGGCCTGCGGTCGGGTGGGTTCCCATCCCGGCAGCAATCGGCCTGGCCGGTGCCGTCGGTCTCGCGTTCGTGATGGATCCGAACGCCCTCCTCGTCGGGATAGGTACGGTCGTGCCGGGGGCACTCGTATCATTCTTGGTGGAGCATCGTCAGGCTCGATGAGCCCGGATCGAGGCGGATACCTACCGGCTCGTCGCTCTGGACGCAGCGACTGGCCTGCGAGGGCGTCGGGACACCCAGAGGATGACTCCGAACAGGACGACTGCGCCCCCGATAAACCACGCGGTCGCCTCAAGGAAGAACAGCATCGCTGCCGTCGCGCCCAGCCCCAGGGCGGGAGCAAGCGGAGACAAACTCGCTGGAAGCGCAGCGGCGCGAGATCGCACGTCATTGCGAGCGACAGCACTACGAGCTCGTGCGCTTCTACTCCGATGAGGGTGTCAGTGCCCACACGGACCAAATCGAACGGCGCCCTCAGCTGCTCGCATTGCTCGAGGATGCGGCGCGCGGGCACTTCGATGTCGTGATCGTCCACACCCTGGATCGTTGGGCGCGCAATGTCGGGGTCCAGCGCCAGGCCCTGCAGCGACTCGGCGACGCGCACATCGGCTTCGCCAGCGTCACCGAGAGTATCGATTTCACGACGCCTGCTGGTCGGCTAATGCTAACGATGATCGGCGGTGTCTCCGAGTTCTTCTCCGACCAACTCGGTGTCCATGTCGCTAAGTCAAAGAAGGTGCGCGCAGAGAGCGGATTCCCAGTAGGACCAGTGCCTTTCGGCTACCAGGTCGACGCCGAGTCGGGAGTCGCAATAGAAGTGCGCGAGGAAGCTGCAGCAGTCACGGGCATCTTCGAGCGCAAGGCCGCCGGCGATACCAACGGCCAGATCGCTGACTGGCTCAACGCTCGTGGCCTCAAGACTCGCACCGGCCGGATGTTCACGGCATACACAGTGAAGGACATGCTTCGCTGCCGGTTCTACGTCGGCGTCGTCGAACACAAGGGGAGCGAATACGCTGGCCGACACGCCGCAATCGTAGAAGAGGAGCTTTACGAGCGCGTGCAACTGCGGCGGCGTGGTGAGCGTCAACCACGGAGGCAGCGCTCCGGGCCGCCGAGCGTCCTGCACGGCATGCTCCACTGCGGGAACTGCGGGAGCGCCCTGCACTCAGACCGCAACCAGTTCGGCTACCCGTTGTACCGGGAGCGTCACGGATGGCCCTGCGACACGAACGGCCGCTCCATCGTTGCGCATCGCGTGGACGAGCAGATCGGCAAGATCATCAGCTCCGTCGAGCTGAGATCAGACTGGCGCGACCGTATGGCGGAGTTCGCGGTGGCTGGCGACGACGGGCCCAACTTGGCGAACCTCCAGGGTCAGCGGAAGCGCCTGAGTCGTGCCTATGCCGACGGGGCGTTCTCGGAAGCCGAGTATCGGGTTCGGCTTGCAGAGGTCGACGCCAGGATCCGTGCGAAGACCACGGCATCAGAGCCCACGATCGACGAGGCTGCCGCGTTGTTCAGAGATGTCCCAGCGATGTGGGCGGAGGCGGAGCCGGACGAACGCCGACGTCTCGTTGCCCCGCTCATCGAGCGCGTCTACGTGGACATCGAAAGCAGGCGCATCGGCGCGTTCACGCCGTCGCCCGCATTCCGGTCGCTCCTACAAGGAGCACTTCAGCGAACGAGGGGCTCTCAGGCGGTCATCCTTTCTCCAGATGAGACTGAGTCCCTCGAAATGATGGCGTGGTGGAGACGGGGGAGGCCCCAACTCCAGTAACCCTACACCCGCGCCTTGTGCTCCCGCACCGCATCGAGGCCGACTGGCACGCCTACGGCCTCGCATGGAAGGCAGCGGCGGCCTGACTCGGCGCGCACTCCAAGGGGGTGAGGAACCCAACCTCGGGCCCCGTTCGTTCCGGTCTGTGCCGCTTCGTCCCGATTCGGCCCGCCTCGTGCTCAATCCCACTGACGGTTGTGACGATGGCTGCGCGGCGGTCCGGGCGTCCGGCAATGGCGATCACGTCGGCAAAGATCCGCACCGCCCGCCACGCGATAAAGAAGCCGTCGCTCAGGCCGCCCTCCGCGTAGCCATCACCGAAGATCCGCGTCGCCGAAGTCGAGGATCCGGGTCGAGCTCGAGCTCGCTCACATCAGAGACGTAGTCGCCCGTGCCCTCGCCATCAACCTGTTACCGCGGACGGGGACCCCGATTCGCGCTCCACCTGTCGGCACCAAGCGTACAGCGCCTCGTACACCCAGCTCCCCCGCTCCAGCAGGACTTGATCGTCTTTCTCGACATCGAGCCCGCCTAGGCCGATTGCGAGCAGTCCTGGACCCGCGGGATCCGTGTCGATGTCCTCGGCGACGTCGGCGGCGTGGACGATGCGCGCCAGCCGTAACAACGCAGGGTCGTTGCCGAGTCCGAACTCCTGTATCAGGACTTCGAACGAGCACCTCCCGTCGCGATGCTCGAATTCCGCACCCGACGCGTCGAACGAGCGCGCGCCCTCGCGCTTCGCGTAAACGAGGACGTCATCCGGCGCGACGTAGACGATGTCTGCGTCGGCATCGATAAAGCGCCGAATTAACCACGGACAGGCGATTCGATCCGTCTTAGGCCGCGCGCGTGTGACCCATTTCACCGCGTCCTCCGTTCTCGCGACCGTGCACGCGCTAGTGCAAGATGGCGTCTCCCCGCGCGCGGCGCGGTCCGGATCCCACCGCCAGAGGCCGCGCACGCGGTCGCGCCAGCTAGCACCCGCGTCATTAACGCCACCAACGCGCGTCGCGTCCGGCACGCCCAACCAAGATACCGCGCAGTCCAGTTGGATCGCGCGTATCGAATGTGACAGCCTCCATCGCGAAAAGGTTTAGGCCCGCATAATTCAGCGTTAACGCTCGCACGCTACGTTCCGTCTTGCACCTTCGGCGAGGCGAGCCTGTGGCAGAACTCACGAACGACGACGCGTTCGAAACCGGCGACCTGGATCGGCTCTTTCAGGATGACCCGGCGGTTGGCGAGCTTCTACTCATCCGGCCGGGGCAGCCGACAGTGCGGGATCCAGCAACGGCACGCTCTAGCGATACAGGGTTGAGCGCGGTCGGCGTCGAGCAGGTGGAGAAACTCGCACGACGCCTCAGTACGATCACGATCGCGGCGATCTACTCGGGCCCGGAGTCCGTCTCCCGTGAAACCGCCGGGCGCTTGTCGGTCGCACTCAGTTGTCCCGTTCGGGAGCTACCCGCTCTCCGCGGACTCACGGATCCGCTGCAGGGTCCCGAAGCAGCCGCTAGCGCGTCCAGCGAACTTTTGTCGGGGGGCTCCCGCCGAAACGATTCGAGCCAGCGCCTAGAGGCGGAGGCCGAATGGCGAGCGTTCCCAGGACGAGTAATCGCTACGTTGGAGCGCCTGATGGCACATCATCCCCAGGAGCGCATCGTCGGTGGCGCACGAAAGCGTTGTCAACGGCTACATCGCTTCGCTGTTGTACATCCCGCACAGTCGATTCGAATCGGCCTGTGCATCCGTCTCCACTGTGCGCTTCTTAGGGGCTCGCAATGCCGTGAGCTGCTTCAACGACATCAGCCACTTGAGCGATAGCTGCGCAGACTGAGGCCTCCGGTGTGGGCCGCCGGGTTCCGCGAGTTCATCAAGTAGCCTCGGCGAAGATGGAGGCCAGGTCTGCCAGCGCTTCATCGCGCCGCTGACCCCACCGCGCGACGGTTTGCATCAAGCCGCTGATGATAACCGCGCGCGACGTCTGTACGAAGGCGTCGCTCACGTCGCTCTCAGCGCGATAGCCTTGCAGCAAGGCTGCACGGTCAGACGGGTTGCTCCAGCGCCGCAGGTCGATCGCAGGGTGACTGATATAGGCATCGCCGAAATCAATGATGCCTGTAAACCGGAGCGTGGCCGGGTCGACGAACACGTGCTCCGGACCGGGGTTGGTATGCAGCGGGGCGCGGGATCCATCCTGTACCAACGTTTGAACACGAGCCACGGCGACCTCCAGCGGGAGTTCCAGCGTCCACAACTCCGGCTGGGCCGCGATCGCCTCGCAGGCCTGGGCAAGACTCCGCTCGAGGCGCCTCTGCACGTCGAGCTCGTCCTTGTCGCCGGGAAACAGCCCACTCCGCTCGAATGGCAGGAGGTCGACACTGTGGATCCGACGCAACGTCTTGCCGAGCTCAAACAAGACAGCGCGTCGCGCTTCGCCTTCCAGGGCGACATCGCGAATGGCTACTCCAGCCATGCGGGTCTCCAGGACGTATTCGATCTCGCCGTCACGACCGTAGCCCAGGACGCGGGGGATGCTGACATCGGGGAATTCGTGCGCGATCAGCTGCTCGTGGAGGGCGGCCTTTTCGAGACTCGTACTCGAACGCAGGCGATGTGGCCGCTGGGTCTTGAAGATGTACCTCTCATCAATGACGTAGGCTCGCGCCTCGCCACCGGTCTCATCGATGGCGGTGACGGCTGACACGGACGGCAGGTGCCGCCGCGCGAGTCTTAAGACAGTTGCCTCCTCCAGGACGGGATCCGCGGGGTCCGGTCGGCGACCAAAGACCGCTTGTGTCATGTCTTCCTCCTGTTGCAGGTGACCAGATCGCCATAGTCCACGGAGCTGCTCGCCAGTCCCCAGCCGCCGCCTCAAGTTCAAGCAGCGCCGCAAAGCGCCCGCACGGCGGATTCGTCGGTCGCCCCCTCCTCCACACGTCGCCGTTTCACTCTCGACCGCTCGTGCTGTTCGAGGCGGGTACGACCGCGCCAGCGAGTCGTTGTCCCGCGGCACCCTTCAAGTCGAATCGGCGGACCTCCGGCACAAGACCGATGGCGCCGGCGAGCAACAGCGCTGCGAGACCACCCGTGACGGCCGAGATCTGCGGGTTCGTCAGCGCCGCGACCACGCCGGACTCGAATTGACCGAGCTGGGGCCCGCCCATCACGAAGACGCTGTTCACGGCCGCGACGCGGCCGCGGAGCTCATCGGGCGTGAGCAGCTGGTTGGTCGTGCCGCGGAGCACCGAGCTGAAGAAGTTGCCGGCCCCGGTGCCGGCCATGAGCGCGACCGACAGGGGGAACGACCGCGAGAAGCCGAAGCCGACCACACACGCGCCGTAGAAGATCATCCCGAGCGGTACCCACTTCCCCGCGCGGGTGACCTGCGAACCGCCGCTCATAAACGGTGTCGCAGCCAGCGCCCCGATCGCGGAGGCCGAATAAAGCAGGCCGAGCCCTTCGGGGCCCACTTGCAGGATGTCACGTGCGTAGATCGGCAAGAGTGCGGTCGTGGACCCGAAGAACGTCGCACCGAAATCGAGCACCATGAAGGACAGCACGACGTGCTGGTTCCGGACGAAGTGGAGGCCTTCGGTCACGGCGCGAACAGACACCGTACCGCGCACCGCGGCCTGCAACGGCGCCCGGATCGTCGCCACGGCGCCCAGCATCGCGAGCCACGAGACCGCGTCGACGGCGTAGCAAGGAGCCGCGCCCACGGTCGCCAGCAGCACGCCTGCGAGGGCCGGCCCGCTGACCATGGCCGCGCTGCGCTGCGCCGTGTTGAGGGCGATCGCCGAACTCAGGTGGGCGGACGGCACGAGATTCGGGACGGCTGCCTGCCGGCTCGGCGTTTCGAGCGCGGTGCCGAAGGCCAACGCCGCCGCGGCAAGGAACAGCAGACTCGGCGATACGACGCCGGTCACCGTCGCGAACGCCAAGGCTGCGGAGACCAGGCACTGGCCGAGCTGGATCGCGATCAGCAGACGACGCCGGTCCACGGCGTCCGCGAGCACGCCGCCAACGAGCGACAGCACAATCTGGGGCAGCGCTCGCGCTAGCCCGATCAGGCCCACCTGTAGCGCCGAGCCGGTGAGCTCGTAGATCTGCCAGCCCATCGCGACGGTTGTGAACTGACTCCCGAAGCCGGAGAGCAGCCCGCCCGTCCAGAACATCGCGAAGTCGCGTGAGTGAAGCGAGGGAGGTAAACGGTTCACGGGGTCAGCCTGGTCCCGCACGCGCGACGGTCGCGTCTCGGACCCCGTGGCTCCGCCCCGCGTCGCGACAGTAAGCGCATGCACCCTCCGGTGGTCATGCTTCCCGGACCGGAGCGGAGCGCCAGTCCCACCCCGCCGCCTCCAGCTCGAGGAGCCCCGCAAAGCGCCCACCGCGCCGGATCAGATCGTCAGGGGTTCCTTCCTCCACGACCTGTCCGCGCTCGATCACGACGACCCGATCGGCGTTGCGGGCGGTCGTGAGGCGATGCGCGATCGTCAGTACCGCCGTGCCCGTCGGGAGCACCCGTCGCCGTAGCGACTCCTGGAGCGCACCGTCGCTTGCACCGTCCACCGCCGCGGTCGCTTCGTCGAGGAGCAGCACCGCGGGGTGCCAGATCAGCGCGCGCGTGAGCGCGAGGAGTTGCTCCTGCCCGGCAGAGAGTTGCACGCCTCGACCTCGCCCTGCGCCCCTGAGCATGGTCCGGTAGCCATCGGGCAGCGCGCGGATGAAACCGTCTGCGCCGCTGATCTGCGCTGCGTCGACCACTGCTGACTCCGGGACGGTCTCATCGTTCAGGGTCAGGTTCGCGTGGACCGTCCCCGAGAACAGCTGCGCGGTCTGGGGGACGAGCCCGACCACGTGCCGCCGTTCCTCGTCGGAGAGCGCGCGCGGGTCCTCGCCGGCGACTCGGACCGTGCCGCCCCATGGCGTATACAGCCCGGCCAGCAGGCTGATGATGCTGGTCTTACCCGCGCCGGTGCGGCCGACGAGCGCCACATGTTCCCCGGGGGCCGCGTGGAGGCTTAGGCCCCGCAGCACGGGCTGCTCCTCGTATCCGAACACGACGTCGTTGCACGCGATACCGCTATCTGACACCTGGTCATGGAGCGGCGCGACCGGCTCGTCGGGCGGTAGTGATAGGACCTCGAAGATGCGTTCGGCACCCGAGAGGGCGCTCTGGACCGTCTGCCACTCGTCACCCAGGTTCGTCACCGGAGTGAAGAAGCGCTGCAGGAGCAGCGCATATGCGGTGAGCGTGCCGATCGAGATCCCGAGCGTCCCCAGGCTTTCGCGGGTGCCCGCCCAGAGCAGGAACGCGATCGTCACCGACGACATGAGCGCGGTCACGGGTGGGTAGAACGCCGAGTACGCCGTCGCGCGGTTGTAGGCAACGACCACGCCGCGCAGGGCGTCGCGGAAGCGCTCGACGAAAGCCGGTTCGCGGTCGAACGCCTGGATCACTTCTACTCCGGTCAGGGTTTCTTGCAGGTGAGTGTTCATCAGCCCTATCGCGGTTCGGTTGGCGCGCTCCGCGTGGCGGATGCGTACCTGGAAGAAGCGCGTGATGAGGACAAGCGGCAGGATTACCAGTGTCGTCAGACCGAAGAGCAGCGGACTCAGCACGACCATGGCCGCCGCGATGGTCACCAGGCGGAATAGGCTCGCTACCAGCGTCGCTACTCCGCTCGTGAACACGGTGTCCAGCGTCTCGACATCGGCCGTGCAGCGGCTGATCACGTCGCCCAGCGGCGTGCGGTCGAAGTAACTCGCCGGGAGCCGTTGCAGGTGCGCGAACAGGCGGACGCGCAATTCGCTGAGGACGCTCTGCGCCACCGCAGCCGCCAGGTAGCCGTAGACGAACGTGAGGCCGTGGCCCACCGCCGTCGCCACCAGGTACCAGAGCCCTAGCATGAAGAGTCCTTCGCGCTGGCCAACCGCGAGGTGGTCATCGACCATGCTTCGCATCAAGACTGGCGGCACGAGCTCAGAGAGCGCGCTCGCGAGGACGAGGAACGCGATGAGCAGCAGTGACCAGCGCCATGGCCGCACCAGCCCGGCAAGATGCGCGCCCAGAGGCACCTGTTGGCCGGCCAGCGGCAGCGACGCGGTACCGATCATGCGGGCGCCTCGCTGACGGCGGCGCCCTCGCCGCGCGCCTGAGCCCGGTAGATGCGCGCGTAGAGGCCGCTGTTCGCGAGCAGATCCGCGTGCGTGCCCGTCTCCTCGATGCAGCCGTCCTGGAGCACTACGACACAGTCCGCGTGCGGGAAGGCAGCCAGCCGCTGGGAGCAGAGCAGGATGGTTGCCCGTTCAGGCTCGGGGCGCGCCGGGCCGAATGCGTCCCGCAGCCCCGCCACAATGCCGGCTTCCGTCTCCACGTCCACTGCCGAGAACGGATCGTCCAGCACGAGCAGACCTGGATAGACCGGTGCGTAGGCGGCGAGCGCCCGCGCGAGCCCGACGCGCTGACGCTGCCCGCCCGAGATGCGAACGCCCAGCTCGCCGATCTCGGTGTCGAGGCCGTGCGGGAAGTCGCTCAGGTCCGCTTCGAGTGCCGCGAGTCGCACCACATCGGCAACAAACAACGGCGAGGCGTCCCGTTCCCCCATCAGCACGTTCTCGCGGATGGAGGCCGAGAAGAGATGTGCATCCTGCGGTAAGTAGCCCACCGCACCCGCGCGATCCGCTGCAGCGATCGGCTCGCCGCCCGGTCCATGCAGCTGCACCTCCCCCGAATCGATGGGGTACACCCCGAGGACCGCGCGTGCGAGGGCGCTCTTGCCGGAGCCCACCGGCCCGGTGACTGCGACCAGGCTCCCGCACGGCACGTCGAGCGAGAGATCCGTGAGCGCCGGTCGGCGCGCGCCAGGGTAGGTGAAGGTCACATGCTGTAACGAGACTCCGACCGGGCCCGGCCTGCGCTGCCGACGTCGAGATTCGGGTCGCCTGGTGCCGCCGGCCACGTGCCCCGGCCGGAAGGAGGCATAGGAGGGCTCACCTTGCACGGTGAGCGCGGGAGCCAGTAATGGCTCCAGGCGCGCGTACGCCGCCGCAGCCGTCTGGATCGCGTTGACCATCTGCGGGATGCGGAACCCGCGCTCCACGAAGCGAATGAACAGCCCGAGGTACCCGACGAAGACACCCAGGCTCATCACGCCGGTCGTGACCTGCGCGCCGCCTTGCCAGATGACGAGCAGCACGCCCGTCATCATCAGGGTGCTGTAGAGCGGCCGTAGGCCGAGCCGCAGGCGAGTGGCGCTCAGGTTGCGCTCGGCGAACTCCCGCGAGAGCGCCGCTACCTCGCCGGTCGCCGCGTGTCCCCGGCCGAAGACGCGAAGCACGCGGAACCCTGCCAGTAGCTCCTGGATGCGCGCGGTGAGATCGCCATTCGTCTCCCGTGCGCGCGTGGTGCGCACGGAGACCCAGCGACCGGAGCCCTGCGCGATCACGATCGCGACAGGGACAGGGGCCAGCGCCATCAGCGTCAGCGGTGCGTCAATGAGAAGCAGCGCGACGACGAACGACAGCGAGAAGAGGACGGTGTCCCAGGTCTCGATCGTGAACTCGCGCAAGCCCGTGCTGAGCACCTCGACGTCGCCGACGATGCGTGCCATCTGGTCACCGATGGACGTCCGGTGGAGATCGGCCAGCGGCCGGGAGAGGGTGCCGCGCAGCGCGTCGGCGCGTAGGTTCGCCCGGATGCGGCTGTTCGCCGTCATCAGCCACCAGCGCTTCGGGACGCGCGGTCCCTCCGTAAGCAACGTGCCGCCGATCAGGAAGAGCCCGGCGATGGTCACGTCGCGCGTCGTGGCTTGGCCGTGGCTCAGCGCGAGCGCAGTGTCGATGGCACGTCCCAGCAGCAGCGCCGGGAGCACGACGGCCGTATTCATCACGATGCCGCACAGCGAACCGAGCACCAGCTCGCCCGCGACCTGGCGGAAATACGGCCGCAGCCGCCAGAGAAAGCTCATGGCCGTGCTCCGGCTGCACGGCGCGCCGACTCGTAGAGCCCGTCGAAAAGCACGAGCCCGGCGGCCTCCAGCTGGGCGTCCGTATAACCGCTGTCTCTCCAGCCGGTGAGCACCGACTCGAGTCCCACCACCTCGGGACGGGCGTAGCGCCCGTCGTGCAAGTCGATCTCATGCACGATCTGCGCGAGCGCGGTCAGCGCCGGTTCATGCAGCGTGAACGCCTCCAACATCACCTCTAACGTGCAACGGTTCCCCCGATGACCGAACGTCCCGTCGTTCATGTCGAACCCAACCTCGTTGTCGGCCGCTGTGTCGCGGTACGCAATCTCTGCGGCCGAGTCAATGAAGCGACGGATCAGCCATGCGCACGCCAGCCGGTCGACGAACGGTCGAGGCCGCGTCACCCAGCGTCGACCGTGATACTCGTCGATCGCGGCCGGAGGTACGGCGGGTTCGGGTCGGCCGGGCGTCGCCAGCGCGCTCGCAACAGCATCCAATCGCAGCCCGACCTGGCGACCGTCTGGCGCGTTGAAAAAGTCGACCCGCCGCACCTGCTGGTAATCCGCCCGCAGCCGCTCGAGCCCGGCGCGCGCGGAAGTCGCGTCCGCGTCGGTCGCACGGAGCTGCTGGTCAAGTTGTTCCGCACGGGACAGGAGCTCCGCGTAGTCATCGCGTCGCGCCTCGTGGAACAGTTGGACGATTTGCCCCTCTGTCAGACCCTCGATCATCTCGGCGCGGATCACGATCGGGTCGGCACCTTCCGCGCGCGCCTCCTGCGCGAGCCACTGCATGGCTTCGATGCATTCGTCGGTGGCCGGGAGGACGTAAAGGCCGGACTTCAGCGCCACCGCGCCCGCGCGGCGGAGTCGCCGCCAGACGGCCACGCGCGGTGCCGAGCGGGCGGACGGGAACGCGCACGAGAACAGGATCCACCGCGATGGTGGACGTTCCTCTGGGGCTGGACTTGTGGTGGTGTCTGCTGCAATCATCAGTGACAGATGTTACATTGGCGTGAGCGTATTGTCACCTCAGGGATCCACGGCAGTAAGGGCGGGAGGAACCATGACCACCGAACCACCATCGATGACAGCGGAGCAGGAAGCCCGGCGCGCAGCACGGGCGGCTGCGAGGAAGCGCATCGACCGCATCAATGAGTGGATGCGGATCGGCGGCGCCCTTCCAGTGGACGAGTACGAGCGCCTCAGCGAGGCCGGCGTGACGCACGTCGTCGATCTGCGAGAACCGCACGAAGACGACACCGATGTTGTGCGCCTTGCCGCGCTGGGGATTGCGCGCCGCCAGGTGCCGGTCGTGGACAATCTCGCGCCGACGAATGAACAGCTCACTGAGCTTGCCTCGTGGCTGACGGCGGAGGCCAGTGGATCACAAGAGGTCTATGTCCATTGCGGCGGTGGATTCGGCCGTGCGGGCACGATGGCGATGGGGCTACTGATCCAGCGCGGGCGCACTCTCGAAGAAGCAGAACGCGAAGTGCTCACGGCGCGCCCAGAGATAACGATCAACGAGGTGCAACGCGCGTGGCTCGTGGGTCTCGCAGGCAGCGCGTGATCGGCCAACGGCGCTGAGTAGCACGCGTCCCGTCCGTGTGGCGCGTTGTGTTTCGTGACCGACGATGGACCGGAGGCGATGCAGTGGCGACCCCGACAGAAGACTCCACGACCGTCGGTCGAGCAGATCCCTCCGGCCTGCGTGAACTCGTCCTGTACTTCCTCAAACTGGGGTCGATCGGGTTTGGAGGCCCGGCCGCGCTTGTTGGCTACATGCGCCGGGACCTCGTGGAGCGAAACAAAACCGTCGATGAATCGACCTACAACCTTGCGCTCGCGCTGGCGCAGATCATGCCGGGGCCGCTGGCGGCGCAGACCGCGATCGCGATCGGGTACTTCGAGGGCGGGATCCTCGGCGCCACGCTCGTCGGCCTCGCCTTCATCCTGCCATCGTTTCTGATGGTGCTCGCGCTCAGTGCCCTCTACGTGGCATTCGGCGGGCTACCCTGGATGCAGGCGCTGTTCTACGGTATCGGCGCCGTCGTAATCGCGATCATCGCGGTGGCCTCATACCGGCTCGCTCGCGGCACCAACAAACGCGACCCGCTGCTATGGGGCGTGTTTGGCGCGTTGTTGCTCGCGACCGTGTGGTCCGGCGCCGAGCTGGCCGCTCTGTTCTTGCTTGCGGGCCTGGTGCTGGTGCTCGTACGTGCCTGGCCTGGTCTGGCGCGCGGTGCAGCGATCACCGGAGCGGTGCTCGCCGGCGGTGTACTGATCTTCGCGCTCGAGCGCTTTCTGGGGGGTGCAGGCGGCGCGGGCGGCGAGGGCGGCGTGTTGCTCCAGATTCTGCTTTTCTTCACGAAGGCCGGTTCGTTTGTCTTCGGCAGCGGGCTTGCGATCATCCCGTTCCTGCAGCAGGGCGTGGTGCGCGACTTCGGATGGCTGACCGAGCATCAGTTCCTCGACGCGGTGGCGGTGGCGCTGATCACGCCGGGGCCGGTGGTGATCACCGTCGCGTTCATCGGCTATCTCGTAGCCGGGGTGGCCGGCGCCTGCCTCGCCGCGGTAGGCATCTTCCTGCCCGTCTACTTCTTCACCATCCTGCCGGCGCCCTGGTTCCAGCGGCATCGAGACAACCCGCAGTTGCGTGCGTTTGTGAGCGGGACGACTGCTGCAGCGAGCGGCGCCATCGCGGGCGCTGTGCTCCTGCTCGGTCAGCGAGCACTATTCGACATCCCCACGGTGGTCATCGCCCTCGTCGGCCTGGTGCTGATCTGGCGGTTCCGGGTACAGGAGCCGTACCTCGTTGTAGGCTCGGGAATCGCGGGACTGCTGCTGTACCCGATCTTTCGCGGCTGATGCCTGGGTTGCCGAGAGCCCTCGGTCAGGCGCCGTGGCTGGCGATCATCTTGCTGTTCACTGCGTGTGCACGTGCTTGGACTGAGGGGGCGGCATCGATTTCCTCGCTTGCGACGATTGTGCCAGTGGCAACGGAGGTCGCGACTCGTCAGCGCGACGCCGAACCGCCTGCATCCCCCCGGGTCACCTCGACGCCCGTTCCACACGTCGATGTATCCCCGTTCGAGATCGTACGGATTCCGGATATCCACGGCGCTTCGCCCGGTGGGATGGCCCGCATGACCGTCCAGACCGCGCCCGCGCTCAATTGCCGGGTGCAGTACATCACGCCCGCGGGCGAGATCAATGCGCCGCGTGGCCTTGAGCCGAAAGTGACCGATGACGCAGGGCGTGCATCGTGGGCGTGGCTCATCGACGACAACACGCCGGTGGGTCCTGGAAAGGTGACCGCGACCTGTAGTAACGGTCTCAGCTGGCACGAGTACATCATTATCTACGAGCGGTAGCAGCCGGGGCGAAGCGGATATCGAACAGCCCACGAGCACCGGCGGTAGTTGCTGCCCTGCTGCTGCTTCCAGACTGTGGCCGGCGCCGTGATTCCAGACAACGGCGACTCTTACTCCAGGCAGTTGAAACCGCGCCATTGGTTCGCTAATCCGTGGCCAGAATCGCTCGTCAAACGCTCGCACCGGGGAGGCCCAACTCCAGTAACCCTACACCCGCGCCTTGTGCTCCCGCACCGCATCGAGGTCGGCTGGCACGCCTACGGCCTCGCATTGAAGGCAGAAGCCGCCTGACTCGGAGGGCACTCCAGAGAAGAGCGAGGGACACAACCTCGGGCACAGTTGGTCCCGGTCTGTGCCGTTTCGTCCCGCCTCGTCCCTATTCGGCCTGCCTCGTACTCACTTCCCCTGACGATTGTGACGATGGTAAGATAATGGCGTGAACGTCAGTGAAGGAGGCCGCCCGTGGCGAGCCGGCGCGAACTTGACAGGCGAATCCGAGACCTCGGCCGAGAGCTCAGCGCCGAGGAACTCGAAGAGGCGCTCGTCACACTGGTTCGTCGTGAGGGGCGCGACGCTGGAGGCACCTTCGCGCGCCTTGCGGCGAAATGGTCGCTGGGGGAATCGGATCTGCTGGATGCTGCGGCGTCGCTCGCGGCGGGACACCATGCTCTGGAAGGCGAAGCGTCTCAATTGCGAAGCTGGCTGGCACTGCTCGCTCTGCGCAGCGAGCTTGCTCACCAACTCGGAGGCGAACCTCGTCACGTGCTCGACGACTTCGAGCAGACGGTGATGCGCCAGGCGAAGCTCCAGGGGCAGGCTATCCAGACAATCTGGCGCGAAGCCATGCTCGAGCCGAGGGATGCTGCCGTCGCGCTTGGGGCTCGAGAGTCGAACCGCGAGAAGGTCCGGCAATACCGGGAGCGCTCGTGGCTCCTCGGTCTCCCATCGGGTCGCGGGTACCTCTACCCGGCATTCCAGTTCGACCCTGAACGGCGCGACGTCTTTCCTGAAGTGCGCGCCGTGAACGAACGGCTCGGGGCCACAAGCGATCCCTGGGGCGTCGCTTCGTGGTGGATCTCTCGCCACGCGCGACTGGGCGCCCGACCCGTGGACCTTGTCGGCACCCAGCGAGCGGACGATCTCATCGAGGTCGCTGGGGCGGTCGTCGAGCCGGTCGGGTAGGCGGTTTTGCCGCCGAACCAGGAACCCCCTCCGCGCTACGACGGCACGCCTCACCGTTTCCTGCTGCCTGCAGGAACGAGGCTGACACGCATCCATAGCGCCGGGTTTGCCGTCACCGAGTTCAACTCGACCGTGGCTCAAAGCGATCTGCAAGGCGGCCGGTTCGACGCGACTCCGGGCGGCGAGTATGCGTTTCTGTACGCGGCGGAGGACGACGCGACCGCTATCTCTGAGGTGCTGCTCCGCGATCTCCCACTCGATGAGCGGGGCGCTCGTCTGCTCCCGCATGCCGCGCTAACGGAACGGCGGATCAGCTGGCTGCGCACGACGATTGACCTTGAACTGGTGAGCCTCCGCTCGGGCGAAGACCTCGCGGCGGTCGGACAGGATACGTGGCTGACGACGGCGCCTGCCGCAGAATACGCGGTGACGCGCCGCTGGGCCCCGGCGATCCGGGGTTGGGCACCCTGGGCCGCCGGCCTGACGTGGCGCTCGCATCGGGAGCCCCAGAGTTTCGCGTACATCTTCTTCGAGGACCGCTGTCCAACTGGGTGCTTCGAGGAAGTGACGGACGGGCTGCCCGTGCCGGCAGGCGATCAGCGCCTCGATACCGGTGCCGGTCGCCTTTACATTGAGGAACTGCTCGCTCGTTACCGCGTGGCGTTGAGATGAGCCCTCGCGTTTATGGGACACGCAGATGTGTAGGCGCTTCCCCGGGTCGGGCTCCTATCCGATCGAATGGATCATCCAAAGGGCCGCTCCGACCCTGCGGTTATCTTGCTTCGGCCCAAGGTGCCTAGGGCAGGTTCGCGGGGATCAGGAGCGACGGCACGTAGGAGTCGCCGGATCGTTCGTAGAGCTGGAGATCCACTTCTAGCGCCGTGAGCCGGTGTCCCAGCAGGGTCGCGAAATCGGCCGGGGTTGCGCACATGACATGGACCACGCGCGGGCGGGTCGCGGTGACCCGTGCTCGGATCTCTCGCGCAACCGAGTCCGCTATCGCGGAGGTCTGGTCTGGCGTGAGGTCGTTGGCACCCTGCCAGCTCACCTGTAGCCTCCCTCGGACGGATGTCGAGAGGCTACGGAGCAGATCTCGCGCTATCTCGTAGACGGGGTGGCCGATGAGGTCAATCTCAACGCTCATCTCGCGCGCCCCGGGGTCTTCCGGGTCCCAGGACATCCGGAGGTCCGCCGTGTCCGCAGTGTTGCCAGGCCGCGCCGTGCCGTGTCGACCGACCACCTGAAGCTGCCAGCCGGATGCTTGGTGGAATACGCGCCCAATGGCGATAGCGCCCGAGAGGTGGGTCTGGGGAGTGATGAGGATCCGTCTTTCCGGGCTGTGGGCCTTCAACACCTGCCCGACGTCGGCAAGCCCTCGCAGAAAGCGCGTCCAGTCGCGCGGCTCGCCGGGCCGCCGGGCATCGCCACCCATGAGAGCAGTTGCGTCGATGCACAGCCCTCGCGAAGCGCTTGGTGTGCCGCGCGTCGCGATCTGAAGCTCTATCGGCTTCGTCAGCACACTCCCGCCGTGCCGCGCCGGCAGGAGGGCAGCAAGCGTGCCGTGCGCAATCGTGGCGGCATCTTCCGATAAGATTCCCTGACCGCCCGGCGAAATGCTTGGGAGCCATAGGGATCCGATGTTCTCTCCGGTCGCCTGCCTCACAGCCTCCACGCCATCCGTTCTCGGGTCGCCCAAGCCAAATAGAACCGGGATGACCACCGGACGAATCGCGGACGTGTCATCATTCCCGAGACTCCGCAACTCGGCGATATGTTTACGCCGACGCTGCATCGCGGGCTGGAACTCAAAGTCCAGAGCGGGGCGAGGTCGCCCAGGCTGCTGATCCAAGTAGAGGGAGTTCGGCGTCAGGTAGGCCACGAGAGCGTCACATCGTTCGACGGCCTCACTCATCTCGAATTCGATGCGCCGACCGTCGAGGAATGCAACGCGGTCGCGGATAACACTGAGCCCGCGCATCGACATTTCTTCATGCAGGAGTTCGGCGGAAGGCAGGTCTCTAGCCTGGTAGCTGATCAGCGCGACGAGTGCTGTCACGAATCATCCCAGCCTGTCAGCCTTAAGCGAGTTCCTGCTTGCATCACGACCGTCCCCAGTCTTCCAGGGTCCGAAACCGCTGGAGGAGTTCTTGCCATAGCCGGCGTGGCTGCGAAGGCAGCGCGCCGGTCACGGGGAGGGGGTTCAAGGCTCCGGTCCGGATCGGCTTCAAGAGACGCTCCCGGCCCTGCTCGGAGACAAGGAAGTCCACCCGGTGCTGACCCGCCCTTCTGCGGATGATCGCGAGGACGGGTCGCGGTCGTGCCCCGACCCGTGCCGTGATCGCGCGGAGTGAATCTACGTCTTCCGCGCTCGCCGGAAGGTCTGCGGGATGCGAGTGCCAGTCACCAAGATAACCGAGTCGCGGATCGGTGCGTCTCAGCTCATCGACCGCCGCCGGGGTCGCATCGTCAGGGATCTCATAGTGTTGTGTGCTCGCGGACGCGGATGGGATCGGAACGGCGTGAGTGATCCAGGGACGCGCTGAGATCGACACGCCTACCAAGATGCCTCCGGCCTCGTTCGGATGCACGCGTCGCGCCTCCACGAACATCGTCATGAGAGCGTCCTCGGAAACGTGCAGCTCATCGATCAGGGAACCGCCTCCGTCCGACCTCGTGGAACGGTGCGACATCTGCTGGGCTCCAAACATCCACGATGTCCAGATCCGACGTCTCACGAGCCGTCATCGCTTCGATGGCGAGCATTGAGACAGAGGCGGCCGCCGCCATCACACTCGCAGGAGCCGCGTTGACAACCGGAGCGGAGCAGCCGATTTCCAGTCCGGCCGGCTCATCGTGCCCAGGCGGGATTTCCGGGAACCCAAAACGGGTCTCCCTCATGTAAATCGGAATCTCCGTGGAGGCAGGCTGGAGACGGACGCGGGCCACGGTACCTGAGCGGTAGAGAGCGACGGAAGCCATCGCGACCTGAGCTTCCTGTGCGACGATCGACAACTGCGCAGCGAATCGCGCGTTGCCAGTGGCTTCGACAATCAGGTCAGCATCCGCGACCTTTCGAAGCTCGTCAGGGCTCCACGGCGAAGTCGACGATGACCTGATGACAGTCCAGGGCGCCGACGCCCGAAGACGTGTAGCAACTACCTGACCCTTGGACAGACCAACGTCCAGATTCGATCCGAGATGGCGAACGACGTTCCCCGGCCGCAGTGATTCAGCGTCGAACACGTTGAGCACGCCCAAGCCAGACGCTGCAAGTAGGAGCGCCGCGTGAGAGCCAACAGCGCCGGCACCAAACAGCACAACTCGTTTCGTGGCGAGCGCTTCGGCGTCCGGGCCGGCGCGCAGCAGCAGGCTCTGTCGATCAGAAGGAGCTGCCTCGATCGCTCGGGCGCGCACAATGCCATCCACGCGTTCTACGTGGATCACGAGGACGTCAAACGAGCGGGTCGTCCGGTGCACAAGCATGGCAACCGCCGGGCGCCGCTGGATGTTGACTATCCCCATGAGCTCGCCATCGAAGCGCGCCCGCTGGTTCGCGGTCAAAGTGGCGCGGAACTCGTCAAGAGTGCGCGGGATGAACTGGAGGGACTCACGAAAGAACCAACGGCCGCGCCAGTCATCCTCGAGCTTGACCGCGCCAACCGCCTCGGTCTCGGGTATGAGGCGACGGAGCAAGTTGTGGTGAGCTGAGACTGCCCTCAGGACGCCATTCGCGCCGTCGGCGAAGCCTCCGGCAGGCCCAAGCGCACCAAGGTCAAACGTCGCTAGGATGCGAGGCAGGGTCTCGCGGAAGTAGAGGTGAGAGTCCAGTGCTGCGTCAGCGGCCGTGAAGCCGCGGCGCACGCGCTCGCACCATGCCTCCAACCGAAGCTTCAACTCCTCGAATGTGAGCCACGTTATGCTGTCTTCCGTAGGCTGCCACAGGCACACTTCGCCGTAGGCATTCACATGGGAACCGGTCAGTCCGTCGACGAAAACCTGAGGCCATGCGTAGGGCCAGCCGTCTCGCAGGCGGATCCGCATAGTCGTCGCGCCTGTGAGCGACCGAAAGCACGCAAGAAGCGGACCCTGCCAAAGACGGAGGTCGGTGTCTAGCGGCCTGAAGTCAGCCGCGACGAGCTCGCTTTGAAATCGCTCCAGACCTGCCAGATGAAGCGTGGCGATTCTAGCCAAAGCCTCGGGCCTCCCGCGGTCCGCGACGCGGGACCGCCCGAGCTGCTGGTAGTTCGTTCCCTCGTTCGTCGCATCCTGGCGGGATTGGGAAGCACGGTCCGAGATCATTCTCGCCGAGAACCTTCCGCCAGCGGACGGCAGCCGCGCACCGATCGAGTACGAGGGCCTGCGCTGCGTCAGCGCTGAGCTCCCGAAAGGCAGTCGCGCATTCAACGAGCTCCTCGTTTGAAGGTCGAGGGTCAAACGGAGCATTCAGCATGGGGTCGACAAGGGGGGCCGTGCGAGCTTGTTCGAGCTGGATTACGATCGAAGCAAGGGTGGCCGCGAGGATTTCGGCGAAACCACCACCGCCCGCGCCGTCCGCAAACGCCCAGTAGCACATGATCTCGAAGTAAAGGCCACCGGGCGATTGATCGCCTCGATGGTGCTCGCGAGCCTGCCTAACGAGCTTGACCGTGGGAACGTACGCGCCTCGTCCGTTCACGGTGGGCGCTCGATTACGCTCAGATGTCAGGGCACCGAGTTTCTCCGGGTTGGTTCGTATCCACCGCTTCGGATCAAGCGCGTTCCCCCAGATGCTCCGATCCCGGCTTGGGATTGCCCAGATGTCGCCCGAACGAACGGCGGGGACCGCATCAGCCGCGAATGGACCGTCGGCGTTTGTGAAGTCCACCTTCACCGACCGGCGCTGGCGTTCGACGCGCTCGCGCCCGAAACGCCGAACAAGCGCATCCTCGACCTCCGCAAACACTTCCCGCGGGGACGCGTTCGTATCGAGATTCGTGAGCTTCGCGAAGATGTCAACGTCCTTCCCGGGACGGATCCCGGTGCGACGCGCATAGGAGCCGATCAGGATTGAATCCAGGCCCCAGTCTTGGAGCTGCGCGGACGCGCGGAGGGCGGCGCGGACCTCTTCATGCGCGCTGCGGGAGCGCTCCACCTTCCACCGATCGATCTCGATATTCGCGAGTGCGCGATCGAACTCCTCGGCGAGTGTCTCCATGCCAGAGCCTCCAGTTGAACGCGGCCAGCGCCGGGGGGATCAGGGAGATACGTGCATGCTACGCCGCGCACGCCGAAGGTGAAACATCCGTTCTCTTCGTGCCTTAGACCACATCCGTTCGGCCTCACCTGGTTCGGCTCTCGGAGGGGCTCCTGTCAAACCGCTAGACGTTCGGTGCCCACATGCAGATGCACCACCCCGTCCCGCCCGAACGACTCGGCGAGTAAGTGCATCCCTGCCGAGGGATCGGCATCTCGGTCAACGCCCGATGGATCGGGTAGACCGTCTCCCCGAAAGAGCCGCAATGCTCGCAACATCCGTTGGAGAGAATGGCGACGCGGACGACACCCTCCACCTCGTACTCCCGCAGCCGTGTGCGATTCGACTCAGCCAGCATCGTCGTGTGGTCACGCCCCTCCTCGAACAGAAATAGAGCCTGCCGGAACTGGATCATCGAAAGGTCCTGAAGCCGGCCCTCGCGCGCCGCTTCGAGCGCGCGGTCATTCGCGAGTTCCCAGAAGACGTCTCCGGGTAAGGCAACGTCCCAGCGCGTCATTTGCTCTTCCTCGGTCTGTTCGAAGTCAGCCTGTGTCGCGCCGATCTCCATCGCCGCGCGGATCATTGCCTTCCGCCGGAAGCGATGTTCCTGTTCGCGGTCGTAGACCGAGGCACCGCCCTCGGTGAGATAGAACTTTGCCGCATCAGGTCGCCGAGTGCGCACAACGATGCGCTCGCGGCAGTGTGGGCAACGGCGAGACCGCTGCGGCGGAGGCTCCAATGCCGTCCCGCAATGCGGGCACGCTGGCGGCGGAGGAGGTGACAGGTCTTCAGAGACTTGCCACTCACGCTCGGACGCTTCAGGCCTCTCCGAGGGCATCGATTCCCGGAAGTTGATGACGTCCGGTCGGCGCCCCGGTTCAGACCCCAGCAGTCTCCTCAAGAAGTTCATGGCGCGCCTCCGGCGACCATCTAGAGGAGCGTATCTTATCGCGAACTGAGTGTGTATTGACGACCGAACGACTGGTGGGTACTGTCTCGCCGAGACGGCTGCGCCTGCGGCTCAGCCGTTCGTTGTGGTGGCGGTGTGCATGAAGATCGTCCATTTCGCCGACCTACATCTCGATGCCCCATTCGCGTGGGTGGGTGCGTCCGGCGAGGTCGCGAGGAGGCGGCGCCAGGCGCTGCGAGAGACCCTGCTCCGGATCGTTGAGCTCACGAAGGAAGTCGGCGCGGGCGCGCTCTTCTGCGGCGGTGATCTGTATGAGCACGAGCGCTTCACACCCGACACTGCCGAGTTCCTCCGCACGACCTTCCAGGGGCTTGCTCCGACCCCCGTCTATCTCGCACCCGGCAACCACGACTGGTACGGGCCCCAGAGTCTGTATGCGCTCGTCGACTGGAGCCCGAATGTTCACATCTTCCGCGAGTCGTCACTGAGGCGAATCGACCTTGAAGACGGACTGACGCTGTGGGGCGGGGCACACCTCGCGCCTGCAAACACCGGCAACTTCCTCGATGGCTTCAAGGTCGACGGGTCTGCCACGCACATCGCGCTCTTCCACGGTGCAGAGCGCTCCTGGTTTACCGAGCAGGGCAGCGGCAAGCTGCCGCATGCGCCGTTCGACAGCTACCAGATCGAGCAGGCTGGCCTCAAGCACGCGTTCCTTGGCCACTACCACCGGCCGAAGGACGCCGAGCGGCACACCTACCCCGGGAACCCCGACCCGCTGGAGTTCGGTGAGGATGGGGAACGGGGAGCGGTCATTGCGACGATTGGCGACGGGCTCGTCGCGATCGAACGCCGACGGGTCGCGGTGACCGTCGTGCGCGACCTCGTGCTCGATGTGACCGAGTGTACTTCGCAACAGCAGATCAGAGAGCGCCTCGCCGGCCTGGTCGGGGTGGTCGGCGGACTTGCAAGGCTGACGGTGTGCGGGGAACTCGCGCCGAGCGCCGAACTCCGCGAGGAGGACCTGCGATCGGCGATGCGTGGCTTCGAATCCGTGCAGATCCGCATCGGCGATCTACGTGCGGGCTATGACATCGACGCGATTCGCGCCGAGCAAACGGTTCGCGGGCAGTTCGTGAACGATGTCCTGTCAGCGGGGATGACGGCAGACATCGAGAGGCGAGTCCTGATGACCGGACTCCGCGCGCTCGATGGGCGCAGCGATCTCGAGGTGATCTGATGCGATTCGAGTCGGTAACCGGTTACGCGTTCGGGCCGCTTCGTGGCGAACAACTTCGCTTCGCACCCGGCATGAACGTGATCTACGGGCCGAACGAGGCGGGGAAGTCCACCTGGCACGCGGCCCTATATGCCGGGCTGTGTGGCATGCGACGCGGACGCGGGGGCATGCAAAGCGAGGACCAGGCGTTCTCTCGACGACATCGACCGTGGGACACGCCCGACTCGTGGGAAGTCGGAGCGGTCGTGGCGCTTGCCGACGACCGGCAGGTGGAGCTCCGCCACGACCTCGCCGGCCGCGTGGATATCAGTGCGAAGGATGTTCAGACGGGTCGGGACTACTCCGGCGAGATCATGTTTGACGGCGCTCCCGATGGTTCTCAATGGCTGGGCCTGAACCGCCGCTCGTTCCTGAGCACGGCTTGCGTCCGCCAAGCGGACGTCCTTGAGGTGGCGCGAGAGGAGAGCGCCAACGGCCTCCAGGACGAGCTGCAGCGGGCGGCAGCCACAGCCAGGCAGGGATCTTCCGCCGCAGTCGCACTTGCGCGGCTCCTGGCGTTCGAGCGCGAGCAAGTCGGTACGCAGCAGGCACCGACGCGACCTCTGCGCCAAGCGCAAGCACGCGTACAGGAGGCGCGCCGAGAGCGGGAGCAGGCCACGCGACAGCACGCGGCGCTTCTGGATCTATCTCAACAGGTTGAGGAGGCAAGGGAACTCACTGCACTAGCCGACAGAGACGCGCACGCGGCAAGCGCCGCGCGCGCCGTGCTCGACGCAGACGGGCTGGGGAACCGTTACCTCGAGGCACGTCAGATCTCCAGTAAGTTCCCCGGAGGCGAACCCGCTGACCAAGTTCCTGGCGAAGATGACGCGCGTCTCGTGACGACGACACTCTACCGCTGGGAACGCCGTCCCACGCCCGTGCCGCCCACGGGCCACCCGGCGGACACGATCCGCGCGCGAATCATCGATATCGAGCAGCGGTCAGCCGGAGATGCCGACGTTCATGCGTCCGTGAGGCGCGCATGGGAGGCGCTCAGCGTTGAGCGGGCGCGGCTGCGGCAAGTCGAGGTCGACGAACCGTTAGAGCGGCCACGACCCGAGACTCGCGGTTCGACTGTCGAGGAGATCTACAGCTATGCGCGTGAGCTCTCCGTCCCTCAGCCCAGAGAGCCTCGATCTAGATCAGGGCCGTGGTCCGGGATAGTGACTCTGGCCGTCTTGGCGATTGGTGGCCTCACGGCTCTGGCCGCGGGGTGGATGCTACCGGCGGTAGCACTCTTGAGCGCCGCGGCCGCGATGCTGATCGCCCAGGTCGTCTTACGGCGAACTGCTGAGGCCAGGCCCGGTCAGCCCGAGGGCGCGGAAGTGCTTCGGCGTGTCGTCGAGGAGCGCGGTCTGCCCCAGTCGCCAGAGCAACTGCGTTCGCTCGCCCAGGATCTCGCGGCTTATGAGCAGCAACAGGAGCGCGTCCGTGCGTGGCGCGGAAGCCGTGAGGAGCGCTTGCAGCGCGTCGCGGCCGAGATCGACGAGCTACGCGCCGCGCTCGGCAGTCGTGACGCCGCGCTTGCCGACCAGGACCCGGAGGAGGCGTACGCGGCCTACGAACGGGCCTGCGCCGCGCGCCGCGAACTCTCGTCAACCATCGCGCTCGCCCAGAGTGGTCTCGAGGCGCGCGAGCGTGCTGACGCGGCATACAAAGCGGCGATCCAGGACTTGGGCAAGATCGAGTCGGAGTTGCGGGCGCTCGCCGTGCGGGTCGCCAAGGTCAGTGCGAATGCTTCCGTCGATGAATGCGTAACTGGCCTTCGCGACTGGGAGCGGCAACGGAGCACGCGGTTGAGAGAGAGCGCGGAGCAACGTCAGCAGTGGGGTCGCCTGCAGGCGCTGCTGGGCGACAGCACGATCGAGCAGCTTGAAGCGGAGGCAGGTGCAGCGCGCACGCGCGCCGGCACGCTTTCCACCGGTATCGATTCAAGCGAATTGAGGGCGGCGACGGAGTGGCTGTCATCACTGAATGGCGCCGCGCGGCTCGATGCGCTAGTCGCAGACGCTGCGCGCATGCGCGAGGACTTCGCGGCCATCGAGGAGCGCAGGAGGCAGCTTGCGGCCACGATAAGGAACGTCGCAGCTGCTGAGGAGGAGCAGGAGGCAGCGGAACTCGAACTCGCCCGACTACAGGGCCTCGCCGAGGTTGTGCAGCTCACCAGGACATACATGGAGTCCGCAGTCGATCGTGCGCATCGCAGCATCGCGCCGGTGCTCCGCCAGACAGTGCTCGAGTGGCTGCCGCGGGTGACGAACGGTCGTTACACGGACTGCAAGGTCGATCCGCAGACCCTCGCCGTCGAGATCTGCGGCGACGGCGGGCGGTGGCGATCCGCGCAACTGCTGTCGCACGGGACGGCGGAGCAGGTGTATCTGCTCCTCCGTGTGGCCCTGGCACGCCACCTGACGCGAGCTGGCGAGGTCTGTCCGCTCGTCCTCGATGATGTCGTCGGAGCATGCGACACCGATCGGAAGCGTGAAGTGCTGGAGATGCTGCTGGCCCTCAGCGAGTCGGTACAAGTTATTCTCTTCACGCATGAGAGCGAAGTGCGCGACTGGGCGCAGGAGCGGTGCATCGGGCCGCGGCATTCGTTCGCTGAACTCGACCGCGCTGGGCTACCTGCCAGGTAGGACGCGCGGTCCGCAGTCAGCCTTCGGTGCGCCAGCGCATCACGGTCAGCACGCGGGGGACCGGTTCCCCGTTGCCGTTGACGTAACCCACGTACTGAGACTGACAGTCGACGACGAGCGGCTTCTGGCCCACGTCGAATCGCTCGATGGCGTGCGTGAGCCCCTCGTTACGGAGAGCTGCGGCGATGGAGGTGCCTTCCGCCACTGACTTCCGGAGCGGAAAGAACGGCGAGCCCTCGGCGGCGTAGACCCTCGTTGCACGCAGCTTCGGCACGGGCAGTGGCGCGAGCGCTTCGAGCCCGGGCAGCGGAGCGTGGGCAAGCTGGAGACGCTCTCCCTTGCGGTAGCCAGGCTCCCAGAACACGAACGAGCAGGCCCAGACACCGAGCGCCGCGAGTTGTCGCGCTGTCGCCTCGGCGGAGGCCTCGCAGATCGTCGCGATCTCGAACAGCCGCTCGAGCGACGGCTGCTCCCTAGTTGCGAGATCGCGCAGCCAGGTCGGGTGGAGCAACAGGTGCGCAGCACCGACGTCGCAGAGGTACTCTTCGCGACGTTCCATGTCGAACGCGCCCGTGATGCGGTCCTCGTGCTCGCTGGCTGCACGGCGCGCCTCATCAAAGAACGTGTGGCAGATTTCGTGAGCGGCGCTGAAGCGCTGTCGCCCTATCGAGTCAGTCCCGTTGACCTGCACGACATACCCACCGCCTGGCACCGGGACGAGCCGACCGGCGCTTGCCATCGTGGCCACCTCGATGCGCGTCACGCCGCGGAAGGAGCCGAGCAGTTCGAGCGGTGCGGGCGGTACCGCGACCGCAGTCTCCATGCGCAGCCGGTCGACGGCCGCGCGGATGGCTTTTTCGGCCGAGCCGCCACGCAGCGCGGCAACAAGTAACGCTGGCCCATCCCGCTGGGGCATGCGCAACCCCCTCAGCGGTCCCTCACGCTGCGGCGGATCGACTCGTAGATGAACCGCCAGTCCTCCTTTGAGCGTGGTGACTCACCGCGGTAACGAATGCGCGCGAGCATGTGAAGCTCCGCCGGCGGCAAGTCCACCTCGGCGGCAAACTCGCGCAGCGCATCCGGTACTTCGGGCGTAGCTTCTTCCGCGGCGACGCCGCCCTCCGTGCTCCCGAGCAGCGCAGCTGCCGAGGTGCCGAGGGCTTTCGCGAGTGCGAACAGCGTCGAGGCGGACGGTCGGGCCTCGGCGGAACGTTCGATCTGGGACAGGTACCCCTTCGATACGCCGGACAACCTCGCGAGCTCGCTGAGCGAGAGTCCCTGCTCGGCGCGCAGTCCTCTGATCCGCACTCCGACCGGCTCCACGGGCATTCCCTTCGGTGCCTGCACACGAATACTCTACGCGACCTCGTACCGCTAGCGGAACGCCACCCGTGTTGACGCGCGAACGACCGCACCGGTATCGTTCGCGGTAAGGAACGCTCCACGTTCGCAAGGAGGTCAGCCGTGGGCAAGAATGACCGCTACGTCGTGCGCAATCCGGACAGCGGTTGGGGGGTTCGTGGTCCCAACGCGAGTAGGGCGAGTTCGCAGCACGACACACAGGCGGATGCTATCCGCCGTGCTCGCGAAATCGTGGCGAACCACGGCGGCGGCGAGGTGCGCATCCAGGGCCGCGACGGGCGCTGGCGTGACTCTGACACGATCCCGCAGGGGAACGACCCGAATCCGCCGAAAGACATGAAGCACTAGGGCGCCGGGCCAGCGCCCGATGGACGGCGTCGGATGCTGTCTGCGTCTCACTAGCCCCCTGTGCCTGATTCCGTGAGGATCACTCGGAAACGCGGGAGGCGAGCGTCCAGTTGCAGCTGATCGATGGCCGCCCCGTCTACTCCGCGACCGACCTTGTTGGGTTCCTGGAGTGCCGCCACCTCGCGAATCTTGAGCGGGCCGCGGTCGAGGGGTACCTGAAGCGACCGATGCGGGCCGATCCGGTGCTCGACCGGATCGCGCAGCGCGGGACGGAACACGAGGCGCGCTTCCTCGCAGCCCTGACCGCTGAAGGAGTCACAACCGCCAAGATCGAATCAGACGATGCACTCCCTCGCGCCGAGCGCATTGCACAAGGGCACGAGGCGACGCTGGCGGCGATGCGCGCGGGCGCGGACGTGATCTACCAGGCCGTGCTCTTCGACGGCCGCAAACTCGGTTACGCGGACTTCCTGCGTCGCGTCGACCGGCCCAGCGGACTCGGGGCATGGAGCTACGAGGTCTGGGACACCAAGCTGGCGCGACACGCCAAGGCGTCCGCGGTGCTGCAGATCTGCATGTACTCGGAGATGGTGGGCGCGCTCCAGGGCCTTGAGCCGGAGAAGATGCACCTCGCGCTAGGGGGCGTGGCGCGCGAGACAGTCTCGTTCCGCGTGGCCGACTACGCGGCGTACTACCGGCTCGTCGCGCACGATCTTGAGGAACTTCTCAACGCCGGGCAGCCATCGTTCCCGGTCGCGACGACGCCAGAGCCGGTCGAGCACTGCGGCGTCTGTCGGTGGACCGTCGAGTGCCGGGCGCAGTGGCGTGCCCAGGATGACCTGTCGCTCGTGGCGAACCTCACGAGCCGCCAGCGGCGCGCCCTCCGTTCGATCGAAGTGACGACGCGGACCGGGCTGGCCGAGCCGCCTGCCCCGCTCCCCGAACGGATCGAAGGCGCCGGCCGCGACGCGCTCGCGCGCATCCGAGCGCAGGCCGCGATCCAGGTGCGAGGCGAGCGCGAGGGGCTGGTGATCTCAGAACGCATCCCACCGGCCCGTGACCGCGAAGGTGCGCTCGTCCCCAACAGCGGCCTGCTCATGCTCCCGGAGCCATCACCGGGGGACCTCTTCTTCGATATCGAGGGTGACCCGTTCTTCGGCTCGGACGCGGTCGACGGCATCGACTACCTCTTTGGCGTGATCGAGCCCGGCCGTCGTGACGCTGCAAGCCAGCCGGCGTTCCACGCCTTGTGGGCGATCGAGGGCGGCACCGTCACACCTGCTGCCGAACGCCGCGCGTTCGAGGAATTCATTGACCTCGTTGTAGACCGCCACGCGACCGACCCGCAGCTGCACGTCTACCACTACGCGCCGTACGAGCCGACCGCCGTGAAGCGGTTGGCCGGGCGGTACGGGACACGCGAGGAAGAGGTCGACCAACTGCTGCGCGGCGGCGTCTTCGTCGACCTCTACTGCGCGGTGCGGCAGGGGATCCGCGCCTCCGTGGAGAGCTACTCGATCAAGCGCCTCGAGCCCCTGTACGGGTTCAAGCGTGAGATTGATCTACGCGACGCCGGCACAAGCATCGTCGAGTTCGAAACCTGGCTCGAGCTCGGACAGGGCACGGAGCGAGACGACCTCCGAACGGAGATCGAGGGCTACAACCGCGACGACTGCGTCTCGACGCTCCTCCTGCGCGATTGGCTCGAAGGGCAGCGCGCCGCCCTCGCCACCGAGCTCGGCGAGGTGCTGCCGCGGCCGGTCGTCGCCACGCCCGAGGAGACCGAGGACAGCGAAGCCCAGAAGGCAGTACAGGCGTTGGTCGACCAGTTGATGGCTGGCCTGCCGGACGACCTCGTTGCCGCAAGCGACACCGAGAGCGGCAGCTGGCTGCTAGCACAGCTGCTCAACTGGCATCGCCGTGAAGCGAAGTCGTTCTGGTGGCGCTACTTCTTCCTCCGCGACGAGCTGACCGATGAGGAGCGGCGCGAGGAGTCCGACGCGCTCGGCGAGCTGACCTTCGAACGCTCATGGCCGGACCCGACGCCACGTGCCCGCTCCACCATCTACCGCTTCCGGTTCCCGCCCCAGGAGCACAAGACCAGTGTCGGCAACACGCCGCACGATCCGGCGACCGATCGGCCCGCCGGTACGGTGGTCCACGTCGACGACGATGCCGGCATCATCGATCTCAAGCTCGGGTCGGGCCGGCCAGCGCCGACGCCGACCTCCCTCATCCCGCACGACTACTTCCGCCCGCAGCCGAAGCCGGAGAGTCTGCAGCGCCTCGCGCGGTGGGTGATCGAGCACGGCATCGATGCCCCAGGTGAGTACCACGCGTCCCGTGACCTGCTCATGCGCGGCTCACCGCGATGCGCGCAGCCAGCCGGCCAGCCGCTGGCTCGCGAGGGTGAGGATGCGCAGGAGGCGGCCCGACGCCTCGTCCTCGTGCTCGACCAGAGCTATCTCGCGGTCCAGGGACCGCCGGGCTCGGGCAAGAGCACGGTCGGGGCTCAGATGATTGTTGACCTGGTGGCCGCGGGGAAACGCGTTGGCGTGACCGCGAACAGCCACAAGGTAATCGGGGAGCTGCTCGAGAAGGCGGCGACGATCGCGCGCGACCGCCGTGTCACCGTCGCGATCGGGCAGCGCGCGAACGACGACGAGCCTGCCTACGCCGCTGCCACACACCTCAAGGACAACGATGCAGCGCGCGGCGCGCTCGCCGATGGGTCGCTCAACGTGGTCGGCGGCACCGCGTGGCTGTGGGCACGCGAAGACATGGCCTTGAGCGTCGACGTGCTCTTCATCGACGAGGCCGGCCAGATGTCACTGGCCGATGCGCTCGCCGCTTCCCTGTGTGCGACCAACCTCGTGCTCCTCGGCGATCCTCAGCAGCTTGACCAGCCGCTGCAGGGGACTCATCCGCCCGGGGCCGAACGCTCGGCGCTGGCACACGTTCTCGCCGGTGAGCGCGTGATGCCCGAACACTTGGGGCTCTTCCTCAACGGCACGTGGCGCCTCCACCCGAGCATCAGCGCGTACACCTCCGAGGTCTTCTACGAGGGGCGCCTGCACTCACACCCTGGCCGCGAGGCGCTCGATCTCGCCGGTGAGGCTCCGCTCACGGGCACCGGCATCCGCTACATCCCCGTTGCGCATGAGGGCCATTCCAGCGACTCACCCGAGGAGGCTGCCGCCATCGCCGCGCTGGTGCGGCGGCTGCTTGGCGCGACTCCGACCTGCACCGACGCGAAGGGCGTGACGAAGTCGCTCACCGACCGCGACCTGCTCCTGATCACCCCGTACAACGCCCAGGTCGCGACGCTGACCGCGGCGCTGCCGGGGCTCAGGATTGGCACGGTCGACAAGTTCCAGGGGCAGGAAGCGCCGATTTCCATCTACTCGATGGCCACGAGCTCAGCCGACGAGGCGCCTCGAGGCATGGAATTCCTGTACAGCCTCAACCGGCTCAACGTTGCCACCAGCCGCGCTCAGTGCCTCGCGGTTGTCGTCGCGAGCCCGGCGCTACTGCGTGTGCGCTGCCGGACGCCTCGACAGATGCAGCTGGCGAACGCCCTGGCGCGGCTTGTCGAGATGGCCAGTTAGCTTGGTGAATCCGATTCCTGTCATACATGACCGACACTCTGGAGCCCAGGACCGCGAACGTCCGGCAACAGCTGGAGGGGGTGCTCGCCGGCGAGGGCCACGGGGGGCTTGCGGCGGCCATCTCATCGGGCTCAGGGCAAGGGCGCGCGCTCGGGGCGGTCAAACTCGTAGACTCCAAGAGTATCGGGACGCCATCCCGTTCCAGCCACCCTTGTAGGTGGCAGCAGGGCGACTGCGCGGTGCCGGGCGAGCAGGGATTCACGCCTCCGGTGGAAAAAGAGGCGGTCACAAGCGTGGGGTGCGCATGACTGATCGATTCTTCGAAGCGCCGATCCTAAACTCGCCCTACGAATACCCGGCTCAATACTGGGAACTCGACGAGAGTGGTCAGCCCACGAATGAGATCGTCAATCAGCGCCGGCGCGCCGAGTTCATCACTCCCATTCCGAAGCCGAAGAAGCAGCGGCGCGCGCCTGCCCAGAAGGCGATGGTCTTTGACGAGGGGAAAGGGCTCTCGACCGAGGCCCAGCAGTACGAGGCAACGTCCCAGGCGATCAACGACCTCCGTGCGAGGGTTGATCGGTGGCGGGCACTCCCGGATCAGAGCCAGTGGGGCGTGACGCCCGAAACGGCTCGCCTCCTCCAGCACTGGCGCCACCACGACTTTGCCGGCATCCGCCCGTTCTTCTGCCAGGTCGAAGCAGCGGAAACCATCATCTGGCTCACGGAAGTCGCACCGAACCTCGGCCGCGAAGGCCGACGGTTCCTCGATCATTTGGATGCGGCGAATGAAGGAGCTAACCCGGGGCTGTTGAGGCTAGCGCTCAAGCTCGCGACGGGCGCAGGTAAGACCACCGTCATGGCGATGCTCATCGCGTGGCAGACGATCAACGCCGTTCGGCGTCCGAACAGCCGACGATTCACCCGCGGGTTCCTCGTCATCGCCCCCGGCATCACGATTCGCGACCGGCTGCGCGTGCTGCAGCCGAACGACCCCG
>JADLFF010000055.1 GCA_020845735.1 Dehalococcoidia bacterium | reverse complement strand
TGACGAACCAGGCGGGCCTCGAGCGCGGGACGCTCACGCCCGAGCGCGTGCGCGGCTGGATCGACCAGATCAACGCGGCGTGTGGAGGCGTGGTCGTGGACCACTGGGCCGCGCCCACCCTCGCCTCTCCGTTCCGCAAGCCGAGGCCGGACGCCGTGCTGGCGCTGGCCGACAAGCACTTCGTCGACCTCGAGCGGTCGCTGTTCGTCGGCGACACCGAGTCCGACCGCGCCTGCGCGCGAGCGGCAGGCGTGCGCTTCGAGTGGGCCCACGACTTCTTCGGCTGGCCGCGCTAGCCGGCCTGTTCGCCGCCGTCCACCGTTCGTGGTGAGCCTGGCGAACCACACTCGCCGTCTCCCGGCGGTCCGAATCGAACAACTCCCGAGCCGCGATGAGCGCGCGCAGTGCCTCGAATCGTGGCGCCTGGTGCTCGTACTCCCGCTGGAGCTGCGGGTCCTGCGCTCGGAGCTGCTCGAAGAAGGCCTTGACGCTCTCCGCCATCACGTCGCTCCTGACTCGGGCCCCGGGACCTCAGGGCGCGCGGCCGATGACGTGCACGTTGGTGTACATGAAGAAGGCGTCGGGCGCGTCGGCCCAGGTGCGCCAGGCCTGCGAGAGCACCTCAATGTCCGCGGGGGTGGCGAGGCCGTACGCAAGCGCCTGCTCGGCCAGGCTCGAGTGGGCGGTGCGCTCCGCCCACGAGTAGCCCCAGTTCTCGATGCCGGCGCGGTCGGCGAAGACCTTGACCTCGGCGCCCACCTCGAGGTCCACGAAGCCCGCCTCGGAGACCCACGCCGCGAGGCGCCGACCGGCGTCGGCGTCCGCGCCGTTGCGTCGCGCGACCGCGTGGTACAGCTCGTAGAAGCGCACGAGGGCGTCCGAGTTCGGGTACGGCGCCATCGTGCCGTAGTCGGCGTCCCGCACGCCGAGGATGCCGCCGGGCCGCAGGACGCGGCGCCACTCGCGGAGGGCATCGACCGGCCGCGCGAGGTGCTGGAGCACCTGGTGCGCGTGCACCGCGTCGAACGAGCCAGCCTCGAAACCGAGCGCATAGCCATCGGCGACCGCGAAGCGGAGGTTGGCCGGCGCGCCCTCGACGCCGCGCGCCTCCTCGACGACGCCCGCCGCGACATCGATGCCGAGTGCCTCGCCGGGCGCGACCGCGCGCGCGAGGCCCACGCTGATCGTCCCCGGCCCGCACCCCACATCGAGGAGGCGCATGCCCGGCCCGAGGTGCGGGAGCAGGTAGTTCGCGTCCGCCTCCGCCGTGCGCCGCGCGTGCTGGCCGACGACCGAGGGGTGATGGCCGTGCGTGTAGGTGTCGCCGCCGTTCGTCATCGCGCGAGCGTACTCGACCGCCGCCGTAACGAGGTCGTGTCGTAGCATCGATCTCGTGACCAGTAGCGGCCTCGAGCGGATCGAACGCGATGTCGTCGTCGTGGGGGCGGGCCCCGCGGGGAGCACCGCTGCGCGCGGCATCGCCTCGGCGGGCCGCGATGTGCTCCTCCTCGACCGGGCCAAGTTCCCTCGAGATAAGCCCTGCGGCGGCGGCGTCACGATCCGCTGCGCGGAGCTGCTGCCCTTCGACATCAGCCCCGTCGTCGAGCACACGGTCACCGGCGCCGAGGTGCGCCTCGGCCACCTCGGGAGGCGCGTGCAGCGCGAGTACGACGGCGTCCTGACCTACATGACGCAGCGCCGTCGCCTCGACCACTTCCTCGTCGAGCGCGCGCAGGAGGCCGGCGCCGAGTTCCGTGACGGCGTGCCCGTCGCGCGCGTGCGCAAGCTCCCCGACAGCACCTTCGAGGTCGCCACGCGGGACCAGGTGATCCACGCGCGCGCCCTCGTGGGGGCGGACGGCGCGAACGGCATCGTGGCGAACTCCCTCGGGTTCGCGCGCCCGCCCGAGGCCGCCGTGGCCCTCGAGGGTAACATTGCCTGCCCCGGTGGCCCGCCCGCGTGGACGCAGGGCCGCGTCGTCCTCCAGCTCGGCGTGATGCCCGGCGGCTATGCCTGGGTGTTCCCCAAGGGCGACCACATCAACGTCGGCGTGGGGGGCTGGAAGGCGATCGCCGGGCCTCGATTGCGGCCCGCCCTCGAGCGCGTGTGCCGCGACTACGGGCTGGACTCCTCGCAGCTGACCAACCTGCGAGGCCACCACCTGCCGATCGGCCGTCCGGGCGCGCCCCTCACCGTCGGAGGCGCGGCGCTCGTGGGGGATGCGGGCGCGCTGCTCGACCCCCTCTCCGGCGAGGGCATCTACGCCGCGATCGCCTCGGGGACCGCGGTGGCACCGGCCATCGAGGACTACCTCGCGGGCCGCGTGCAGTCGCTGATCGGGTACGAGCTGACCGTGGCGCGCGAGATCGTGCGAGACGCCGCCGCCTCGAAGGCGCTGATGGACATCTTCCACGCCTGGCCGGACCCCTGGGTGTGGCTGCTCCAGCACAGCGAGCGCTTCTGGACTCGGTTCTGCGAGGTGGTGCGCGGTGACGACGGGTACGACCACCTCGTGCACTCGTTCGGGCCGCTGATCCTGGCCCTGGGACCGATGGCGCGCGCCGGACGCGCCTGGACCTCGCGACAGTGGGGCGACGAGCGCTGAGCAGGCGCGGGGCCCGCCGAGGCCGCAGGGCCGCCTCGAGGTGGTGCGCCGCGTTCCTCGTGCCCGTGGTCGGGCTGCTGCTGGCGGCCTGCCTCGGTGGTCCCGCCGCCGAGGGCACCCCTGAGCCCCTGCGCCCCACCTCGACACGGGTGGCCGGCCCGGAGCCCACCGCCACCCCGGCGCTCGATGCGAACCCGGCAACCCTCCTCGCGCGGGCCGTGTGCTGGTACGAAGACCCGGCGCGTGCTGCCTCGTGCGTGCCGCCTCCACAGGATGCCCTCGACGCGATCGCCGCCATGGGCGCCTCGCGCGACCGTCGGTTCGTGGCGCCGCTCGTCGACATGCGTGCCGTCGACGTGGGGTGGGGCCGGGAGATCGACGCCGCCCTCGAGAGCCTGACCGGCGAGCGGCATGACTCGGAGGCCGACTGGTACCGCTGGCTGGGAGCGCACCCGGGAGCGCTGCCCCCCGGCTACCTCGAGTGGAAGGGCCGCCTCCTCGGCATCAGCGACGCGACGTTCACCCGCGTGCTCGGCGGCGCCTCCGGCGACGGCGTGCGTCCCGAGCTGGTGGCGTGGACTGGCCTGCGCGTGGGTGAGCTGCCGAGACTGGTGGCGCCCCGGACCGCGAACCCCGCGAACCACGGCTACCTCGAGAACGACGACGTGGTGTACGGGCTGCAGCTCGGCGGTGCGTTGCGCGCGTACCCGCAGCGGCTGCTCAGCTGGCACCCGATCGTCCACGATCGCCTCGGCGGTGGGAGCGTCCTCGTGACGTACTGCGGGCCGTGCCGGTCGGCCGCGGCGTTCACGCCGAGCATCGGCGGTCGCGAGCTGCAGTTCCAGGACGCGGGCCTCTGGCTCGACGGCCGGCCGCTGATGGTGGACGAGCAGACCGGGAGCGTCTGGGACGCCATCAGCGGACGAGCGATCATCGGGACGATGGCCACGGCGCGCGCGCAGCTCCCGCGAGTCGGGCTCGTGACCCTGCGGTGGGAGGAGTGGGCCACCGAGCACCCCTCGACGGCCGTGCTCGCGCTCGACACCGGGTTCGTGCGCGACTACTCGGGCGCCTCACAGCGGGCGCGCGACGCCTCGCTGGCCGCGCGCTTCCCCTCGAGTGCGCCCGCCGACGGGCGGCTCCCCCGTGAGACGAGGGTGATCGGCGTGGCCGCCGGCAACGAGGTGCGCGCGTACGTGCTCTCCGAGGTGCAGGCGCGCCGCACCGTCCTCGATACCGTTGGTGGCGAGCGCGTGCTCCTCCTCGCGCAGGGGCCCGTGCGGCCGGTGCGGGTGTACCGGCCCGGCGCCCTCGACCTCCGCGCGTACCACGACGACGAGAGCGCCGAGGGCAGCGACGGCCGCGAGGGCGAGCGCTGGTGGGTGCGCGAGAGCGGCATCGTGAGCCAGCTCGATGGGCGCACCCACGAGGCGGGCGCCTGGACGGAGACCTCGTGGGAGGCGTGGTCCGGGGCCCATCCCGGCGTCTCCCTCTGGGGGCACTGACCCGAGGCAGGCGCGTCCGTAATCGGTCTTTTCAAGGCGTTTCGCCGTGCTATTGTGCGGGCGTCGGACCTCGGGCCGTGAGGACTGACGTGCGGGGGAACCAACGATGCATCAACTCCGTGCCAGCCGGGGGTGGCTGGCTGTGGCGAGCGGGATGCTCGGGCTGCTCCTGATCTCGTGTGGTGGCTCGTCCAACGGGACCGCCGAGGGCGCCTCGACGGTGATTCGCGCCGCCGGACCGCCGCCCGCGGAGGAAACCGCCCCACCCGACGTCACGTCGAGCGTGGGCTGGGACGCCGCTCCCCTCGCGCGGGACTACGGCTTCGGCGTGCCGTACCAGCTCGTGGGGCTGGCCTGCGCCAAGGGCCTCCCGCCGAAGGCGACCGTGCTCGTGAAGGTGGCCGGGAGTGCAGGGGCGCGCCCCGCGCTCGGTGTGGAAGTCGGCAGTGACGGAACCGTGATCGTGCCCTTCGGCCTGCTCCGTCCCGGCGAGGTGATCTGGGAGTTCCAGTCGATCACGCTGAAGGACGGCTCGGGCTACGGGAAGCTGCCGCCCGGTGCGGCCGGTACCGCCGTCGGCGGCGTGGACGAGCCCTGCCGCTTCTGAGGCGAGCGCGGGGCCATCCTCGTAGTTGACGTGTTCCGCTCGAGGGTGGCTCGTCCCCATTGACGCCCGGTGACCGCGCGGCCGATACTCGAAGTGATGTCACGAGCGACTTCTCTCCTCGCTGACCGCGCACTGCCGGGCAACCCCGCCCGGACACTATTCGTTAGCCTCCTCGTACTTATCTAGGCGGCGGCTGCCTCGCAGCTGTCGCCCACGCCCGCGTGCCGGGCGTTCCCTCCATCGCCGGGTCGCTGGAGCGGGACGGCGGTACCGAGCCAGCGCGTGCGTTCGAACGGATACCCAGATGAAGATGAGCGGCGCCGACATCGTCCTCGAGAGCCTGAAGCGCCTCGGGGTGGACGTGGTCTTCGGCTACCCCGGCGGCGTGGTGCTGCCCCTCTACGACCGCCTCCCGGCCCACCCCGAGGTGCGCCACATCCTCGTGCGGCACGAGCAGGGTGGCGGGCACATGGCCGAGGGCTACGCGAAGGCGAGCGGACGCCTCGGGGTGGCGCTGGCCACCTCCGGGCCTGGCGCGACGAACCTGGTCACCGCGATCCAGGACGCGATGATGGACTCGCTGCCGACGCTGTTCATCACGGGGAACGTGGCCCGAAACCTCCTCGGGAAGGACGGATTCCAGGAGGCGGACATCACCGGGATCACGATGCCGGCGGTGAAGCACAACTACCTCGTGATGCGCGCCGAGGACATCGCGTACACGTTCGCCGAGGGCGCGTACATCGCGACGACCGGCCGGCCGGGCCCCGTGCACATCGACATCCCCAAGGACGTCTTCATCGACGAGGCCGAGTTCGTGTGGCCGGAGAAGGTGTCGATTCGCGGCTACAAGCCCGCGACGACGGGGCACCCCGGACAGGTGAAGAAGGCCGCCGAGATCATCGATGCGGCCGAGCGCCCGATCATCATCGGGGGGCACGGCGTCGTCCTCGGCAACGCGCACGAGGAGCTGCGGCGCTTTGCGGAGAAGACGGGCATCCCCGTCCTCAACACGCTGCTCGGGCTGGGTTCGATCCCGCGCGACCACGTGCTGTCGTACGGCATGCTCGGCATGCACGGGTCGTACGAGGCGAACCACGCGGCCTCGAACGCCGACGTGATCATTGGCATCGGCAACCGCATGGACGACCGCGCGCTCGGGCGCTTCGCGGACTTCAACCCGACGGCGAAGCTGATCCACATCGATGTGGACCCGGCCGAGCACAACAAGAACGTGACGGCGCACGTCCCGATCGTCGGCGACGTGAAGCTCGTCCTCCCGCAGCTGATCGAGGCGGTGCGTCAGAACTCGCACGTCGACTGGCTGCACTGGATCGACGACCTGCGGCAGGCGCACGGCCACTCGATGGCGATCCCCTCGGGGCCCGAGCTGTCCGTGCAGTACATCGTGCGCCGCATCTCGGAGATGTCGCCCGACGCGACTGTCGTCACGGGCGTGGGGCAGCACCAGATGTGGGCCGCCCAGCACATGAAGTTCACGAGGCCGCACCAGCTCGTCACCTCGGGCGGGCTGGGCACGATGGGCTTCGAGGTCCCGGCCGCCCTCGGTGCGCAGGTTGCGCGGCCCGGCGAGACCGTGTGGGCGATCTGCGGCGACGGCGGCTTCCAGATGACGCTGCAGGAGCTCGCGACGATGGTCGACGCACGCACGCCGGTGAAGATGGCGATCATGAACAACGGCTACCTGGGCATGGTGCGTCAGTGGCAGGAGCTGTTCTACCAGGACAACTACGTCTCGGTGGCGATGACACAGCCCGACTTCCTGAAGCTCGCCGACGCGTACGGCATCCACGCCATCCGCGTCACCGAGAAGGAGCAGGTGGACGAGGCGATTCGCGAGGCCGAGGGCCACGCGGGACCGGTCATCGTCGACTTCCAGGTCCAGGCCGAGGGCAACGTCTGGCCGATGGTGCCCGCGGGCGCCGCGCTCAAGGAGACGGTGGAGGCGCCCCGCGACGCCTCGGAGGTGCGGTCGTGAAGCACACAGTCGTGGCGCTGGTCGAGGACCGGCCGGGCGTCCTCAATCGGGTGGCGTCGCTGTTCCGGCGGCGCGGGTTCAACATCGATTCGCTGGCCGTGGGGACCACCGAGGAGCAGGGCATCTCGCGGATGACGATCGTCGTCGATGGTGGCGACGGCATCGTGGAGCAGGTCGAGAAGCAGCTCTACAAGCTGATCGACGTCGTGAAGGTCTCGGACCTGACGAAGGAAGAGGCCGTGATTCGCGAGCTGGTGCTCGTGAAGGTGCGGTGCAACCGGGACCAGCGGCGGGACGTGCTCGACCTGGTGGACATCTTCCGCGCGCAGGCCGTCGACGTGTCGCCGAACTCGATGATCATCCAGTCGGTGGCCGACGAGGACCGCAACGACGCCCTCATCGAGAACCTGCGGCCGTTCGGCATCCGCGAGCTGACGCGGACCGGCCGCGTGGCCATGGTCCGAGGCGCAAAGACCACCGCCGTCCACGAGACGGAAAGCGGCGAGCTGCAGCGGTTCCACTCGGAGAGCGGACGCCTCCCCGAGGGCGAGCTGCCCTTCGTGAGCGACTGAGCGAGGTCCGGGGATGCAGCGGCTGGCGTCGACGTGGGAAGGTCGCCTCGTGCTCGGCGCGGCGCTCTGGGCGTGCGTCGTGGCTGCGCTCGGCGCCGTCGTGATCACCGGCGGCGACCGCGAACCGGCGGACCCGTGGCGGCTCGTCCTGCTCGCCTTCCTCGCGATGCCGTTCGCGGTGGCCGTGGTGGCGGAGATCGCTGCCCCGGCGCGGCCCGCGAGGCGTGCGATGGTGCTCGGCGCCATGGCCGTGCCCGCGGTCGGTGCCACGCTGCTCTCGTATCTCACCGCGCTGCCGTCCCTCGTCATGCTGGCGGGCGCCGCGCTCCTCGCGATCCGCGACGCGGCATCGGGCATTCCGACGATTGCCGGGGGCGTGGGTGTCGTGGCGGCCGCGGCGATGGCAGCACTCTGGGTGGCGGGGCTGGCGATGCTCTTCCGCGTCGACGACGAGCGCTGCGTGGACTTCGCGACCGGCTACGCTTGCACCAGCGACGTGGTCACGGCGGCCGAGGCCGGGACGGGCCTCGCAGTCCTCGCGGCGAGTGCGCTGCTCGGGGCGCTGGTGCTGGGCCTCGAGCCTCTGCACTGGCGGCGGGCGCGTAACGAGTCGCCGGGGATATAGTCGGGCGTCGAACGACGCGGTCATCACAGTTCGAGTTGAGCGAGTACGGCGAAGAGAAAGCGGAGCGCAGAGCGTGGCCAAGATTTACTACGAGAACGATGCCGACCTCGGCCTGCTGAAGGGCCGGCGGGTCGGCATCATCGGCTACGGCTCGCAGGGCCACGCGCACGCGCTGAACCTGAAGGAGTCGGGCGTCACGGTGTCCGTCGGGCTCTACCCCGGGTCGCCCTCGATTGCGAAGGCGCAGGAGGCCGGGCTCACCGTGGGCACCGTCGATGACGTGGCGCGGGACTCCGACGTGATCATGATGCTGGTGCCGGACCAGGTGCAGAAGCGCGTCTACGACGACCACATCCTGCCGCACCTCGAGAGCGGCAAGACGCTGATGTTCGCGCACGGGTTCAACATCCACTTCGGGCAGATCGCTCCCCCCGAGGGCGTCGACGTCTCGATGATCGCGCCGAAGGGGCCGGGCCACCTCGTGCGGCGCGTGTACACCGAGGGCGGCGGCGTCCCGGCGCTGGTCGCGATCCACCAGGACGCGAGCGAGACCGCGCTCCAGACCGCGCTGGCGTACGGCAAGGGCATCGGCGCCGCGCGCGGCGGCATCCTCGAGACCACGTTCCTCGAGGAGACCGAGACCGACCTCTTCGGCGAGCAGACCATCCTCTGTGGAGGCGTGACCGCGCTGATCAAGGCCGCGTTCGAGACCCTCGTCGAGGCGGGGTACCAGCCCGAGTCGGCCTACTTCGAGACCTTCCACGAGCTCAAGCTGATCGTGGACCTCCTCTACGAGGGCGGCATGGAGTACATGCGCTACTCGGTGAGCGACACCGCCGAGTACGGCGACTACACGCGCGGGCCTCGCGTGGTGGGTCCGCAGGTGAAGGCGGAGATGAAGCAGGTGCTGGACGAGATCCAGGACGGCCGCTTCGCCCGCGAGTGGATCCTCGAGAACCAGGTGGGGCGTCCTCACTTCAACGCGCTGCGGCGCCAGAACGCCGCCCACCCCGTCGAGGTCGTCGGCAAGGAGATGCGCGCGATGATGTCCTGGCTGAACCAGGGCAAGCGGTAGCGCGCAGGAACGAGCGAGCACGAGATCGTGACGAGCGCACCGTCGACCGGCACGCCACAGACCCTCGAGGGTGTGATCGAGGGGCTGCTGACGGGTGCGCTCGCGCCTCGCGAGGCGGCGACCGAGGACGATTTCCACGCGACGTGGATCGCGATGGGCCTCGGGCGGACCGAACCGACGCTGATGGCAGCCGTCGGCGGCGCGCTCGCCGATCGCCTCGCGTGGGTGTTCCTGTCGGGCTACCAGGCGACGCTCTGCCGCTGCTTCCCGCAGCTGCCCGCCATCGAGGGCTGGAGCGCCTTCGTGAACACCGAGGGCGTCGGCGACCTGCCGGGCACCTCGTTGAGCGGTGACGCGGGCAACCGCCGGTTGAACGGGTGGAAGACCTGGCTCGCGGGCGCGGACCACGTCGACCGCCTGCTCGTAAGCGCGACACACAACGCGCTGCCGTTCGCCGTCGTGCGCCGCGCCCAGCCCGGCGTCGCGATCGAGCACAGCCGCTCCGGCGGCTACCTCGGGGAGATGATCCAGGGGCGCGTGCGCTTCGAGGACGTCCCGGTCGCCGAGGACCAGATCGTCGGTGACGAGACGACGTTCCCGGCGTTCCGCGCCTCGGAGGGGGCGTACGTGCGGGTGGCGCTGAGCGCGTTCATCCTGGGCCACGCGGTGCGCCTGCAGGCCCCCGCCGAGCTGGTCACGGCCGCCGTCGGCACGCTCGTGGCCGCGGCGGGCGCCGTCGCGCTGCCGTTGCCCTCGAGGGCCGCCACGATCGCCATCGGTGGCGTCGACGCGCAGACGCGCGCCCTCGCGAGTGCGTTCGGGCCGTTCATCGCGACCGCCGACCCCGCGCTGCACGCGCTGTGGGAGCGGGACGCGCGCCTGTTCCGGTCCGACGCGCTGACGCGTCGTGCGGAGGAAGCGCTTGCCGCGCTCGGCCTCGTCCTTCGTCAGCCCTCCTCCGCCTGAGGCGGATGGGAGGGCGCGCGCGGTACGATTTCCAGTGGCGGTATTCGGAAGGCACGAGGCAAGACCGTGAGCGACAAGGTCTACATCTTCGACACCACGCTGCGTGACGGCGAGCAGAGCGCCGGCATCGGCTTCACCAAGGAAGACAAGCTCGAGATCGCGCGCCAGCTCGCGCGGCTGAACGTCGACATCATTGAGGCTGGCTTCCCGGCGTCGTCGCCGGGCGACCTCGAGGCGGTGTCGCTGATCGCGCGGGAGGTGAAGGGGCCGATCATCACGGGCCTCGCCCGGGCGGTGAACCCGGACATCGAGGCGGCGTGGGAGGCGGTGCGGCACGCCGAGACGCCTCGGATCCACGTGTTCCTGTCGTCCAGCGACATCCACATGGCGCACCAGCTGCGCAAGAACAAGGAAGACGTCATCGAGATGGCGCGCAACGGCGTCGCGCGGGCGAAGAGCTACGTCTCCGACGTCGAGTTCTCGCCGATGGACGCCTCGCGCTCGGACCCCGAGTTCGTGTACCAGCTGCTCGCGGCCGCCATCGAGGAGGGCGCGACGACGATCAACATCCCGGACACCGTGGGCTACGCGGTGCCGTCCGAGTTCGGGAAGCTGATCGCGAACATCCGCGCGAACGTCCCCGGCATCGAGAAGGTGCGCATCTCCGTGCACTGCCACAACGACCTCGGGATGGCGACCTCCAACTCGCTGGCCGGCGTGCAGAACGGCGCGCGGCAGGTCGAGGGCGCGATCAACGGCATCGGTGAGCGCGCGGGCAACACCTCCCTCGAGGAGGTGATCATGGCGATCGCCACGCGGGGCGACGCGCTGGGCGTGCACACCAACGTGAACACGCGCGAGCTGTACCACACGAGCCGCCTCGTGGAGCGGCTGTCCGGCATGGCCGTGCAGTGGAACAAGGCGATCGTCGGGAAGAACGCCTTCCGTCACTCCTCGGGCATCCACCAGGACGGCGTCCTGAAGATGCGCGAGACGTACGAGATCATGGACCCGAAGGCCGTGGGCGTCCCGACCGGCTCCTCGATCGTGCTGACCAAGGTGTCGGGGCGGCACGGGCTGCGCGCGCGCCTCGATGACCTGGGCGTGCAGGTGACCGACGAGGAGTTCGAGCGCGTGTTCAACGCGTTCAAGGACGTGGCCGACCGCAAGGACGAGGTGGACGACCGCGACCTCGAGGCGATCCTCGGCGAGCAGACCTCGATGGAGGTCGCCGAGGCGTGGAAGCTGGACCTCGTGCAGGTCTCGACGAGCGACCACGGCTCGCCGACGGCGACCGTGCGCCTCGTGGGCCCCGACGGCCAGACTCACGAGGACGCGGCGATCGGCAGCGGTCCCGTGGACGCGATCTACCGGGCGATCAACCGGGTCACGAACCTCCACAACGAGCTGACCGAGTTCAGCGTGAAGTCCGTGACCGAGGGCATCGACGCGCAGGGCGAGGTCACGATCCGCATCGAGGCGGACGGCGGCTCGTACGTCGGGCGGGCGGCCGACACGGACATCCTCGTGGCGAGTGCGCGGGCCTACCTGCACGCGCTCAACCGGTTCGTGCAGGCCTCGCAGCTGGCGGTGCCCGCCTAGTCGAGGGCACCTCGGCACTGAGCAGGGACGCGAGGCGGCGGCGAACACCGTCGCCTCGCTCGTATCATCCGTATCATCGAGTGGGCGAACACAGCCCGCGCGCGACGTAACGGGATGTCACGCAGCGCGGGGTAGCGAGGGCGAACGCATGGCGCCGAAGACCATCATCGAGAAGATCTGGGACCAGCACGTCGTCCGCGAGGAGGCCGGGCAGCCGGACCTCCTGTACGTCGACCTGCACCTCGTGCACGAGGTGACGTCGCCGCAGGCATTCGAGTCGATGCGCCTCCAGAATCGGAAGGTGCGACGGCCCGACCTGACGTTCGCGACGGTGGACCACAACGTCCCGACGATCAACCGCGACCTGCCGAACCCGGACCCGCTCTCCGACCAGCAGATCCGCGTGCTCCGCGAGAACTGCCACGCCACGGGCATCCCGCTGTTCGACATCTTCAACATCAACCAGGGCATCGTGCACGTCATCGGGCCCGAGCAGGGGCTGACCCAGCCGGGGATGACCATCGTCTGTGGCGACAGCCACACCTCGACGCACGGCGCGATGGGGGCGCTCGCGTTCGGCATCGGTACGTCCGAGGTGGAGCACGTGCTGGCGACGCAAACGCTGCCGCAGCTCAAGCCGAAGACCATGTCCGTCGAGGTGACGGGCACGCTGAGCCCCGGTGTGACGGCGAAGGACGTCATCCTCGAGATCCTGCAGACGATCGGCGTCGATGGCGGCATCGGGCACGTCATCGAGTACCGCGGCGAGGTCATCCGCAGCCTCTCGATGGAGGGGCGGATGACGATCTGCAACATGAGCATCGAGGGCGGGGCGCGCGCCGGCCTCGTGGCGCCCGACGACACGACGTTCGCGTACCTCAAGGGCCGCAAGTACGCCCCGCAGGGCGAGGCCTGGGACCGGGCCGTCGAGGAGTGGCGCGCCCTCGCGACCGACGAGGGTGCGGTGTTCGACAAGTACGTCACGCTTCGCGGCGAGGACATCGTCCCGACGGTGACGTGGGGCACGAACCCCGCGCAGAGCGTGTCCGTGACCGCCACGGTGCCGGACCCCGAGTCGTTCGAGACGCCGCAGAAGCGCGAGGGTGCCGAGCGTTCCCTCAAGTACATGGACCTCAAGGCCGGCACCCGCATCGAGGACATCGCGATCGACCGGGTGTTCCTCGGGTCCTGCACCAACTCCCGCATCGAGGACCTGCGTTCCGCCGCGAAGATCGTCGAGGGGCGCAAGGTGGCGCCGACCGTCACGGCGATGGTCGTGCCGGGCTCGGGCCTCGTGAAGAAGCAGGCCGAGGAAGAGGGTCTCGACCAGATCTTCGTCGAGGCCGGCTTCGAATGGCGGGACCCGGGCTGCTCGATGTGCCTGGGGATGAACCCGGACATCCTGCTGCCGGGCGAGCGCAGCGCCAGCACCAGCAATCGCAACTTCGAGGGGCGGCAGGGCCCGGGCGGCCGGACGCACCTCGTGAGCCCCGAGATGGCGGCGGCCGCCGCCATCGTCGGCCACTTCGTCGACGTTCGAGAGTGGGTGAAGTAGATGCACAGGGTCGAGAAGGTGCGCGGCAACGCGATTCCGTTGAATCGCGCGGACGTCGACACGGACCAGATCATTCCCGCGAAGCACCTCAAGCGAATCGAGCGCACCGGCTTCGGCCCGTTCGCCTTCGAGGCGTGGCGGCAGGACCCGGACTTCGTGGTGAACAACCCCGCGTATAAGGACGCCCCGATCCTCCTCGCGCGACAGAACTTCGGATCGGGGTCGAGCCGCGAGCACGCCGTGTGGGCCATCGAGGGGCTGGGCGTGCAGGCCGTGATCGCGCCGTCGTTCGCGGACATCTTCAAGAACAACTGCTCGAAGGTGGGGCTGCTGACGATCGAGCTGCCGCAGGCAGACCTCGACTGGCTGATGGCGCGCGCCGAGGAGACCCCGGCCGCCGAGATCGAGGTCGACCTGCCCTCGCAGACCGTGCGGGCGGGCGCGAGCTGGGAGCGTCACTTCGAGATCGACCCGTTCGTGAAGCACCGGCTGCTCAACGGCCTGGACGACATCGGGCTGACGCTGCAGCACGGCGACGACATCACGAAGTTCGAGGAGCAGCGGTCCGACCTCAAGCCGCGCACGCTGGCGGCGACGTAGCCCTCGTGCGCGACGCCCTCGAGGCACCGCGCGCGACTCGGATCCACGATGCGGAGTTGAGGTGTCAGGCGGTGTGGTTCGACAGGCTCACCACGAACGGTTGACAGCAGGGGCGGCGTCGCGCTGCCTGGAGGCGATGGGCTGCGGCACGCGCTGATCGCGGCCGAGCCGAGCGCGGACCTCGATGGGGCGCGCGTGCTCGGGGAGGGGTGGGCGTGCGTCGCCTACCGCGTGCCCACCTCGAGTGGTGACGTTGTGCTGAGGGTGCCCAAGCCCGGTTCGTGGTGGGCTGCTCGCGACCTCGAGCGAGAAGCATCGCTGCTCCCGGTCCTCGAGGCGTGGGGGCTCCTCGTGCCCCGCGAGGCCCGGGTGCTGCGCGACGCAAGCGGCACGGTCGTCGGAGCGCTCCAGTCGGTGGTCGAGGGGCGGTCTGCCCACGCGCTCCCTGAAGGGCGCACCGAGCGCTCGCAGTTCGCGCGGCAGGTGGGCGCGTTCCTCGCGAGGTTGCACGCACTGCCCCTCGAGGGGCCAGGGTCCCTCGAGGCCAGTCGGGTGGCTCGTGAACGGCCCGGCTGGGCACCAGACGGTGACGCGAGCGGCGACATGTGGGAGGGGCACTACCGGCCGCTGCTCGAGCAGGCCGCGGCACGCTTGCCCGAGGCGAGCGCACGCTGGCTCGAGGCGCGCGGCCGGCGCTTTGCCGACAAGGGCGGCGTGGCCTCGGCGCCGCGCGTACTGATCCACGGCGACTGTTCGAACGACCACCTCATGATCGCCGAGGACGGCACGCTCACGGGGGTCATCGACTGGGCCGACGCGATGGAGGGGGACCCGGCGCTCGACTTTGCCGCGCTCTTCAGCGATTACCCGCCGCGCTTCGGCCGGGAGGTGCTGCGCGCGTACGAGGAGGCGGGCGGTACCGTGGACGCCGACGCGATGCGCCGGGTCGCGTTCTACCTCGACGTGGCGCCCGTCTTCGGCGTGCTGTTCGCCGAGGATGGCGGCTTCCCGGGGATCGCGAGGGCCGACCGCCGCCGCCTCGCCGCGCGGGCTGCCGCGAACACCCGATGGTTGCGCAGCCTCGAAGGGGTGATCTAATGGCCTCGTGGGCGGAGTTCGAGGAGCAGGCGCCCGAGCTTGCCTCGCGGGTGCGCGCGCGCTTCGAGGCGCACAAGCACCTGCTCATCGCGACGCTGCGGCGGGACGGTGCGCCTCGGATCAGCGGCATCGAGGTGCTCGTGTGGAACGGCGGCCTCTGGCTCGGGATGATGCCCGCCTCGATGAAGGGACGCGACCTGGTGCGCGACCCGCGCTTCGCCCTCCACAGCGCGCCCGTGGACCTCGCGCTCGCCGAGGGCGACGCAAAGGTGGGCGGCCGCGCGCACCGCGTGACTGACGAGGCAGAGCTCGCGGCCTACTGGCAGGCGCTCGGGCGCGACTCGATGGAGGCCGTCGTCTTCCGCGCGGACCTCGATGAGGCCGCGATCACGACGGTGTCGGGCGACGAGCTGGTGATCGACAGCTGGCGGGCGGGTGATGCACCTCGGCAGGTGCGCCGCAAGTAGCTCCAACCCCTCGATGACCGCGCGTGTGGTTCGCTCGCCCCTCCGATTGCGCTCAGGGCAGGCTCGGCTCACCACGAACGGGTGAGTCGCCACGGTCCGCCGTCATCCGTTCGTGGTGAGCCTGTCGAACCACACCGCTGTCCTCAAAGGGACGAATCGTGGGTCGGCCGCGGACGGCGGGCCCTTCGACAGGCTCAGGGCGAACGGGGGTAGGCGGCCTCAGGGGGAACGGATGAGGGCGGGCGGTACGCCTCGGAGCGTGCTTGGTTCGAGCTCGCTGAGGACGGCGGGTGTGGTTCGCCAGGCTCACCACGAACGGACGAAGGCGGGGCTTACCTCGGAGGGATGAGGGCGGGCCGGGCTGCGGACGAGGCGGTGTGGGGCGGCTACACTCCGGCGCAGATCACGACCGATTGAGACTCGACGTAGCTTCGATGGAGGCCTCGATGGCGACCTTCAAGATCCTCGCGCTTCCGGGCGACGGCATCGGGCCGGAGGTCACCGCCGAGGGCATCCGCGCGCTGCAGGCCATCGGCGAGCGGTTCGAGCACGTCTTCGACATCCGCGAGGAGCCTGTGGGCGGCGCCGCCATCGACCGGTACGGCGTGGCGATCACCGATGAGACCATCGCGGCGGCGCAGGCCTCGGACGCCGTGCTCTGGGGCGCGGTCGGCCTCCCGAAGTTCGACAACGACCCGAACGCCAAGGTGCGCCCCGAGCAGGGCCTGCTCCGGATTCGCAAGGAACTCGGGCTCTGGGCCAACCTCCGGCCTGTGAAGGTGGACCCCGCGCTCGCCGACGCCTCGACGTTGAAGCGCGAGGTGATCGAGGGCGTGGACTTCGTCGTGATCCGCGAGCTGACCGGCGGGCTCTACTTCGGGCAGCCCGCCGAGCGGCGCACCACCGCCTCGGGACGGCGCGCGGCCGTGAACACGATGGCCTACGACGAGGACGAGATCGCGCGGATGGCGCACCTCGGGTTCCGTCTCGCGCGGGCGCGTCGAGGCAAGCTCACGAGCGTGGACAAGGCGAACGTGCTCGTGGTGTCGCAGCTCTGGCGCGAGGTGGTCACCGAGGTCTCGAAGGAGTACCCCGACGTCCAGCTCGAGCACCTGATCGTCGACGCCGCCTCGATGCACCTCATCCGGCGGCCGCGGGACTTCGACGTCGTGATCACGGAGAACATGTTCGGGGACATCCTGACCGACGAGGCCTCGATGCTCACGGGGTCGCTCGGGATGCTGCCGTCCGCGTCATTGTCCGACATGACCGAGGCGGGGACCAGTCGCGGCCTGTTCGAGCCGATCCACGGGTCCGCGCCCGACATCGCGGGCAAGGGCGTGGCGAATCCCCTCGCGATGTTCCTCTGCACGGCGATGCTGCTGCGGCACTCGTGCGGCCTCGAGGAGGAGGCGCGGGCGCTCGAGGCGGCGGTCGCCTCGGCAGTCAACGAGGGGTTGCGGACGCCCGACATCGCGAAGCCCGGGGAGCGGGCGCTCTCGACTCGGGAGATGGCCGACGCCGTGCTGGGGCGCATCGGCAAGTAGCGCGACACGGCTCGGAGGGAGGGCCCACCTCGGGGTCCGTCCTGGGGTCCCGCCCTCGTGGGTCGGGAGTGCCGTCGTGGGGCCGGTTGCTCGAGGTTCGTTCGGGAGGGCCTCCGGGCTGCGGTGTTCGTGAGAGTGCGGCGCGCGCCGACTTGTTGCGGGCAGGTTCCGGCGTGTCCGTCCGGTGTCAACGCCTTGCCTCGATGGTCGGACGTGGTGTGCACCCCGCGCCGGTCGAGGGTTGGTGCCTCGGGTTGCCGCTCGTGCAGCTCGCCTACCTGCGTGAGGGAGCCTCGCGCGTGCCTCGAGGAGCGCGAACCGGGTTCTGGCACAGCGGCCGTATCGCCGAGGACCGGAGCTACGTCATCGAGAGGTGCGGCCGTCGAGCCAGTCGCGGGTTCGTCGCGCCTGCGAGCGGGCCAGTCGCCACTGCACCGTCGCGAGGACGCCACTCAGCACGGCCCCGACCGCGCCGATCAGTCCGTTGATTCCCAGCGTGTGCGGCGGCTCCACGAAGTACGGAGGGCGGTCGGGTGCCGCGGATGGGCTGAGGACGCTGTGTACGTGCGCGCGGAAGTAGCGCGTGTGCGTCATCACCGTGACCGGATCGCCCACGTACGGCCGGTTGGACTTCGCGACCATCAGCAGCGCCTCCGCCGAGTCGTAGCGCACCGCGAACCAGTACCAGCCGTCCACCCCGCGCATCGGTGCTGCGAACGTGATGCGGCCCTCCGTGCGCACGGGCGCTGCCCGCCACACCAGCTCGAGGTCGTAGAGCAGGAGCGCCGTACCGAGGACGCACAACGCCCCGAGCAGCGCTGCTCCTCGGTAGGACCCCCGTGGCCGGTCGACCCAGATGGGCGGAGGGTGCTCGGCGCGCTGGGCACGGAGGCGCGCCGCGGGCTCGGCTGCTGCCTCAGCGGCGATCCGGGCGGCGTCCAGGGGATCCGCCTCGCTGAACGGTCCGAGGGCCATGTGCGCATCCGCTCGATGAACGCGGCGAGATCATAGGCCGGGACCGCATCAGTGACGGGCTGCGCGCCTCGAGGGGCACTCGCGCGGCACAGCCGTGTGCGGGTGGCGCGTACAATCGGGGCGGCGGGCCGAGGGCGGGCGAGCATGGCTGCAGACTCCAGGACCACGAGCACGGCTCGGGTGGGCATCTTCGACTCGGGGGTGGGAGGGCTGACCGTTGCGGCGGCGCTCCATCGCCTCGCACCGGCGCTGTCCGTGCGCTACGTCGCCGACACCGCGTACTTCCCGTACGGCGAGCGCTCCGAGGAGGAGATCGCCGCGCGGACCCTCGCGCTGGGGCTGCGGCTGATCAACGAGGGGTGCAACCTGCTGGTCGTCGCGTGCAACAGCGCGTCGTCGGCCGCCCTCGATGCGTTGCGCGCCGCGGTCAGCGTGCCCGTCGTGGGGATGGAGCCGCCGCTCAAGCCGGCGGCGGAGCGCACGAGGAGCGGCCGCGTGCTGGTCCTCGCGACACCGGCGACCGCTCAGGGCGAGCGCCTGCAGCGCCTGCATCGAGA
>JADLFF010000054.1 GCA_020845735.1 Dehalococcoidia bacterium | reverse complement strand
TGGCCGGCATCGCCGGCGGCATCGGCCACGCCTTCCAGCAGAACTCGACGACGTTCTCCGTCTCCCCGCTGGGTTCGACGAGCACCGTCGACCCGGCCAAACAACTCGAAGCCGGGCTCGGCTCCGGCATGGGCAAGGCGCTGGACCGTCTCGCGCAGTACTACATCACCCTCGCCGAAAAAGTCTTCCCCGTCGTCGAGGTCGATGCCGGCCGCACGGTCGACGTGGTGGTGACACAAGGCGTGTCGCTGCAGGGTGCCCTGGATACCGCGTCCGCTGACCGCGAAGCATTCCCGCAGCTCACCGAGCGCACCCAGAAACTCAGGAGGCATGACGATGACGATTAAGGTTCGATCCACACTGACGGCACTCGTGATGAGTGCCGCGCTCACGGCACCGTGCGCCGCCCAGACCGCCCAAACGGTTCAGAGTATCCAGAGCGCCTCCACGTCGATCATGGAGACGCTGAAAACGCTCTACCCGGCCACGAAGTTCGGTGAGATCAACCCGACCCCCTGGCCGGGCGTGTTCGAAGTGGCCCTGGGCAATCAGCTCGCCTACGTGGACGCCTCCGGACAGTATTTCCTGTTCGGTCATCTCTACGACATGAAGGCCCAGCGCGACCTCACGGCCGAGCGCAAGGACCTCCTCACCCGCATCGACTTCGCGACGTTGCCGCTCGCCGATGCCCTCAAGGAAGTCCGCGGGTCCGGCGCCCGATCCTTCGCGATTTTCAGCGACCCCGACTGCCCGTACTGCCGCAAGCTCGAAGCTGACCTGAAGGACCTCACCGACGTCACCATCTACACCTTCCTGATGCCCTTGGCCTCGCTGCATCCCGATGCACGGGCCAAGGCAATCGCCGTCTGGTGTGCGGGGGACCGCATCAGCGCATGGCGCGCCCTCATGGGCCGCGATCAGGTGCCCAAGGCGCAAGACTGTCCCCATCCGGTCGATCGCAATGTCGCGCTCGCCGAGCGTCTGGGCGTCTCCGGCACGCCCACGCTCGTCGCGGCGGACGGTCGGGTGCTCGCCGGCGCCGCCGGCCTCCCGCAGATCGAGGCCTGGCTCGCTCGGGGCAACACGGACGCCGCCCGATGATCCGAACGGTCCTATCCATCGCGCTCGCCGCGAGTCTCGCCGGCTGCGCGTCCTCGATGTCCGGCATCGGCGGCACCGAGAGCTACGCCTGCAAGGCACCCGAAGGGGCACTGTGCACCTCGGTCTCCGGTGTCTACGCGAACTCGGTGCACGGCACGCCGCGCGCCCTATCCGCCCCGGCGGCCAAGGCAGCACCGACCGCGTCCTACGGTGCCCACTCCCTCATTCCGAGTGTGCCGACCCTATCCGCACCTGCCGGCACCGCCATTCGTTCCAACCCCCGCGTCCTGCGCGTCTGGATCGCCCCCTGGGAGGACAGCGACGGCGATCTGCATGAAGAAGCCATCGTTCACGTCGTCGTCGATTCCGGCCGTTGGCTGATCGAACACGTACGCCCGACCTCCGCTCGTGGGATCGATGGGGTCAGTGCACCGGCTGCCGTGCCGACGGACAACCAGAATAAGCCGACCGCTGAAACACCCCCCTCCCCCGAGCGCCTGCCACTCTCACCCGGGGGTGCACTCCCCCACACCGGCGCCAAGCCGCAGGAGCGCTGATCGTGCTGAGCTCGCTCGTCGCCGATCTCGAAGCCACGCTGGGAGGCCGGCATGCCTATGGCATCCCAGGAAACTCCGGGAGGTCTCCTCTCAATCCCCTGTCGCGCTTCTCGCAATGGCTGCCTTACAGCGCCTACATCAAGGATCGGCAGGTGTTCGTGAACCGCGACTCGCTCGCGTTCTGCCTGGAGCTTCGTCCACAGTCCGGTGCCGACGAGGAGATGGCACGGGTGCTCACCGCGCTTTACGCCGCCGCACCCGTGGGCGCCGGCATCCAGTTCCACCTCCTGGCCAGTCCCGCGATTCGCGATCCGCTCGCTGAATACGCGGCGCTGCGACTGCCAGACGACGAGGTCCCTGAATTCGACACGCGCGGTCGCGCGGGGCGACACACCAACATTCACCGCTCGATGGCCCGTCGCCGCGTCGGGCACACCCTGGCGGGGAGCCGCCACTCGCTCATCCCGAGCCAGAGCTACCTATTCCGGGACTTTCGGCTCGTCATGAGCGTGTCGATTCCCGGCAACGCCGAGGATCTCGCCCGGCTGGAAGATCTGCTGCTCTTGCGCGAGGGCTTCCGGGCCACGCTCCATGCGGCATCTTTCCCGTCCCGCCCCTGGGCGGCCGAGGACCTCATCAACTGGGTGTCCCAACTCCTCGACCCGCACCGCCTGACGGGCGAGGGTCTCCGGCTCGCCTATGACGACGGCCGAGAACTGCGAGACCAAGTCATCGACCCGGCCACGCGCCTCACCATCGGCGAACACGACATCCGCACTGCCAATGTCGCGAGCCAAAACGACGTTGCACTTCGCGTCCTGTCCGTGCGCGCCCTGCCGCCTCGATTCGCCCTCTGGAACATGGGCAACCTGATAGGAGATCTGTATCAGGGCACGCTCCAGTACCCCTGCCCCTTCCTGCTCACCCTCGGCGTGCACGTCCTCGACGCGGAAGCCACCCGCAATTGGGCCTTCCTCAAGGCAGCGCGCGCCACGACCAACGCCACGAGCTATATGGCCCGCTTTCTCCCGGATCTGCAGGAGCGCAAGGCCGATTGGGACATCGTGCTGAAGTCCCTGGACGCCGGCCAGCAGCTGGTCGACCTCTATCACCAGGTGGC
>JADLFF010000053.1 GCA_020845735.1 Dehalococcoidia bacterium | reverse complement strand
TCCGGCGCGCTGGTGGCGTTCGCTGCGCTCGGTGCCGTGCTCGGCAGTGCCGCACCGGCCGGGACCGTGACGCTCGAGGTCGACTCGGCGGCCGAGGTCGAGACGACCGCGGTGTCGGCGACGTGGGCAACCGCCTGCGGTGACTCCTCGGGAGCGCTGAGGGTGACCGCGCTCGTCAGACCGAACACGACGCCGAGGAGCCCTGCGGCGAGAGCCGCGAGCATGCGACGGTTGGCGAGCACGCCTCGGTCGGTCATCGCGCCGCGGGCACGCACACGCGTCGCCTGCGAGGCCGACCGTGCAGGCGCACGTCGGTGACCCTCGCGTGCGGGCGCTCCTAGGGGAGCCCCGTGGACAACTCGCTCACTCCGCCACATGCAGGCGCGGACCTTACCTATCCGACTCGAGCATGGCAACCCCTGGGCTTATGAAAGCGAGTAGATGTTTCGTAGCGGTGAACGCACGTGGTGCAGCACCACGTACGTAGCCGAGGCGAACGAAACATCGCCCTCGGGAGCACGTGCGGCGTGCTCCGAGGGCGACCCTCGCGATCATCGACCGTCGCCTAGCGTGCCTTGAGGAGGTCGCGGATCTCGCGTAGGAGCTCGATGTCCTCGGCGGTGGCCTTGGCCTCGACTTCTTCCGCGCGGTTGATGCGCTCGAGCATCATGTTCATCGGCTTGACGAGGAAGAAGAACACGGCGAACGCGATCAGCAGGAACGAGATCACGGCGTTGAGGAAGGAGCCGTAGAGGATCGCGCTGTCGCCGATCTGCAGCGCCATGCTGCTGAAGTCGGGCGCTCCGACGATCGCCGCGAGCATCGGCGTGAACACGTCCTTGACCAGCGACGTGACGACCGCGCCGAACGCGCCGCCCATGATCACCGCGACCGCCAGGTCGATGACGTTCCCCTTCATGACGAAGGCACGGAACTCCGAGAGCATTCGATTCCCCCTCCACGCGGACGCGACCCGTCCACAGCGAGCGGAGACTAGCACCGGTCATGGCGAGCCCTGCAACATCCGACAGGTCAGGAATCAGGGTGTCGAGGGTCCATCGAGGAGCGCGCGTGCGCGGGTGAAGACCGCGTCGAACATCGCCTCGGTGAGGAGGCCGGTGAAAGTGTTCCGCTGGCTGGGATGGTAGCTCGCGATCAGCGTGCGCCCGTCGGCGAGTACCGCCTCGGCGCCATGCGCGAACCTCGGACGCCGCCCCACGCCGAGCGAGGACCAGGCGCGGCGCTGCGCAAACTCGCCGAGCACGACCACCACTCGGAGGCTGGTGAGCAGGGCGAGCTCACGGTCGAGGTAGGGCGCGCATTGCGCCGTCTCCTCGGGAAGGGGGCGGTTGGCGGGCGGGGCGCAGCGCACGGCAGCCGCGATGTACGTATCGTGCACCTCGAGGCCGTCGTCACGCGCGACCGAGGTCGGCTGGTTCGCGAACCCCGCTCGATGGAGCGCGCGGAACAGCCAGTCGCCGGAGCGGTCCCCCGTGAAGATGCGTCCCGTGCGATTGCCGCCATGGGCAGCAGGCGCCAGCCCGAGGACCAGCAATCGCGCCTCGGCGTTCCCGAGCCCGGGCAGCGGCCGCCCCCAGTACTCCTGCTCGCGAAAGGACGGTCGAGGCTCGCGCGCGACCTGCTCGCGCCACTCCACGAGGCGCGGGCACAGCCGGCAGGCCACCACGTCACGTGCGACCTGCTCGAGGCTGTCGGCGCCGCTCATCGTGCCGACCCGGCGCCGGCTACTCGAGACTGGCGAGTCGTGCCTTGAAGCGCACCAGCGCATCGATGTCCATCGGGTCGACCTCGTTGAGCGCGGAGGCATAGAGGGAGACCCAGTCGCCGACCTGGCATGCCTCCATGATCGCACCCAGCGTCGAGGAGGACTCGACGCGCACGACCTCGTGGGCGGCTCCGGCGTCGGCCAGCACCTCCGCGGTCAACGCGACGTGGCGCGACATGCGCTCGTCGAGCAGCGGCGCGTCGAGCAGGACCACATAGGGTTGCTCGGCGGCGGCCGGGTGGCGTCCTGCCGCGAGGGGCACGAGCAGGTTGTGGTTCGCCTCGGGGAAGGCCCCGGCCACGGCCCACTGCTTCGCGTTCTCGTTGAGCTGGCCGGCCCAGCGGCGCGCCGCCACCTCGAGGGGCCCGGCGCCGAGGACGAGCACGGGACGGCCCGCGATCGCGCCCGCCAGGCGCTTCGCGGGATTGAAGGCGCTCGACTCCTCGGGGCGCAGGGCCATCCCCGATCGGCGCAGCTGCTCGACGATGCCCTCGACCAGGCGCTCCTCGAGGTGGATCGCGCGCAGCCTCGCGAGGATGGCAAGCAGGGGGAAGGTGCTCCATCCGAGGGCGCTCCGCGGTGGACCGTCGAAGGCGTAGCGGAAGGTCGCCCAGTCGTGCGTCTCGGCGAGGCTGGCCAGGCGTCCGCCGGTCGTCAGCACGAGGCGCTGGCCGTCACGCTGCGACTCGGTCAGGGCCGCGATCGTCTCGGCGGTGTTGCCGGAGAAGGAGGAGCCGATGAGCAGCGTGTCGCTGCCGAGGGGCGGCGCGGCGTAACCGCGGAGGACCTGCACCGGCACCGTCGCGCAGGTCAGGGCCAGCGTGGCAACGATGTCCGCGCCGATCGCGGAACCACCCACGCCCGCGACGAGCACGCGACCCGGGACCGCGACGCGCTCGGCGACGTCCGAGGCGAGCCCCGCGGCCCACGCTTCGGCGACCTGTGCCGGGAGGGCCTCGAGGAGCGCGCGCATCTCGTGCAGCTCGGGTGGCGCGAAGACCGCGGGGTCATCCAGGTCGGTCTGGGTAGCGAACGCCATGCGGCCCCCCGTGGCACTCCGAGACACCCTAGCCGGACGCGCGCTCAGCCGCTGAGTGCGCAGGGCATCCCGGTCGAAGATCGGGGCATTACGTCGAGTTCATGTGCAGGAGCCGTCATTGCCCCGACCATCGCGCGCCCTCGCCATCCTGGCCATCCTCGCGATGATGATGTACGTGGTTGCTTCTCCGGCGAGGCCGGCCGGGGCCCAGTCGCCGCCCGCCACCTACTACGGCACGAGCGGAGCCGGAGACACCATCGAGGTGCGGCACGGCGGGACCGCCTGCGCCTCGGCCGTGGCCGGAGGCGACGGCTTCTGGCGGCTCACCGTGACCACCGGCGCGTGCGGCGTCTCCGAGGGCGGCACGCTGGCGTTCTATCGCAACGGCACGGACAGCGGCGCCCGCGAGACGTTCCGGCCCGGCGGCGTCCCCTCGAACGTCACCACGGGCGTCGTGACCGGCGGCGCGCCCGCGGCGCCCGCCCCGACCTCGGGCGCGACCGGCGCGGCGGGCGGCGTGTTCTCGGGGGCCGTGCCCCCGGCGGGCGCTGCCGGGTTGCTCGTCACGAGTGACGTCGTGACCACGAGTGCACTCCGGGCCGGCCTCGATGCGCGGGGGTGCCGCGTGCAGGCGTTCGCCGTGCTCCGCGCCGGGAACTGGCTCGTGTACATCGAGGGGGCGCCGGGTGCGGTGAACGCGAGCTTCCCGCCGACGCTCGCGCCGACCTCGCCGTTCTTCGTGCGCTGCTAGCGGCCGAGGCCGCGCGCTACTCCTCGGCGGGCGGTTCCGCCGGGGGTGGCGGCAGGTGGATGTCGGGGCGGCCGGCGCCTTCACCGGACTGGAACGCGGCCCTCGCGAGGTAGGCCATCGCGCCGAGCATCGCGAACGACAGGAGCCAGGGAATGGCCTCCAGGATGAACATGGGCGCGCGCTCCTACTCTCCTCCAGCCGCAGTCTGAGGCGGCTCGCGGTCGCTGGCAAGACCGCGCCGTGGGCGCCATCGCATCGGTGGTTGACACCCCTCGGGTCCCCGGCGACGATGGCCGGCGTTCCCGAATGACATGGGGTGAGGAGTTACGGTGAACATCTCGCTCGGATTGCGCACGACGTTCGCTCGCGCCCTGCGGCCGCAGACCACGGCCTACGCGCACTGCGACATTCCCTGCGGCATCTACGACCCGCACGAGGCCCAGCTGGCCGCGGAGACCGTCGAGAAGATGACGCAGCTGATCATCGACCTGCCGGCGGCGGCGGCCGGTGACGCCTCGGCGCAGGCCCACTACTCGATGCAGATCGCGCGCTACACGGCGATCAAGGAGCAGCACGCCGAGCGCGTGAAGCACGAGGTGCGCATCATCTGGGGTGACTACTTCAACCCGGAGCGCATGGCCGCCACGCCCGACCTCCACACGAAGGTGTGGAACATCATGAAGGTCGCGTCGCAGACGCGGCAGGGCGTCAACATCGACGCCGCGAAGTCGCTGCGGACGGCCGTAAACGAGTTCGCCGACATCTTCTGGGCGACCAAGAAGTAGTCCCCGACCACCTCGAAGCGTTCGCACCGCGGTGCGTCAACGTGTGCGGCGAGCGCTCCTCGGAGTGCTCGCCGCATTGCTGTCGGTGGGCGCCCTCGGCGCGTCGGTGCTCGAGCTGCGGCGTCGCTGGCTGACCGTCGAGGTGGCGGGCGACAGCATGGTGCCCGCGCTGCAGGCGGGTGACTGGCTCGTCGTGCGGCTGATCGAGGCAGGCGCGCCACCCCTCGAGGCGGGCGCAATCGCCCTCGCGCGTGACCCGAGCGGGCGGCTGCTCCTCAAGCGCGTGGTCGGGCTGCCCGGTGAGACGATCGAGTTGCGCGACGAGCGCGTGCTCGTCGACGGACGCCCCCTCGCGGAGCCGCACGCACGAGGCGAGACCCACCCGGCCTCGGAGCTGCGCACGCTGACGCGGCTGGATCGCGACGCCTACTACCTGCTCGGCGACAACCGCCTCGCGAGTACCGACAGCCGCGACCACGGCCCCGTCCGCCTCGGGAGCAGCGCGCGCCTCGGCGCGGCGTCACCACCGGCGGTCGAGGGCGTGGCGTTGTTCAGGTACTGGCCGCCGGGCCGCGCCGGACGCCTGCCTCGGGCGCCGCGCCTCCTCGAGGGCGAGCGAGCCCCCTCGAGGTAGCCGCGGACCACCCGTCAGGCGTGGATCACGTGGCACCCTGGAGGGGCGGATGCTCGAGCACGCGGGGGCGGTACTCGACCAGTTGGATGCGGCCGTCGAACGTGCGGCTCTCGGTCATCTCCAGCACCACGTCCGGGTAGCCGTCGTAGATGCGCTCAGCCCCCGTGGCGCCCGTGATGACCGGGAACATCACGACGCGGAAGCGATCGACGAGCCCGGCTCGCAGCAGTGAGCGGCTGAGGCTGAGACTGCCGATGGTGCTCAGGATCCCCGAGCCGCCGTCCTTCATCGTGCGCACCGCTGCCACCGCGTCCGTGCGCACGAGGGTGGTGTGGGCCCACGCCAGCGGCTCGGTGAGCGACGCCGAGAACACCACCTTCGAGGCCCGCGTCAGCACATCGACGGACTCCCCTTCGTCGGCGGTGAACTCGTCCGTACCCGCCGGCACCTGCCCCGCGGCGAACCCCGACATCAGCCGGTAGGTGTTCGCTCCCATGAGGTACGTCACCTCGGGCTGCTCGCCCAGCCACGCGAGGTACTCCGGCCCCTGGAGGCCCCACCAGCCCGGCCAGCCATCCCCCGATGCGTAGCCGTCCAGCGAGGTGATGAAGTCGACCAGTAACTCCGCCATAGCACCTTCGTCCTTAGCCACCACGCCGTCCTGAGCCACGCGCGCCTGCGATCCGCGGCACGAGCGGTGGCGTCGTGCGCGGGAGCGTACGCCTCGGGGCGTGCACATCGAGTGCCCGGCCGCTCACCCCGCGTAACGGCCCCACATCAGCACGCGCTTGAACGTGTAGAAGAACGGCGCGTGCTCGCCGAGCCGCGCCACGAGTCGGCGCGTGTACTCCTCGAGGAAGCGCGCGTAGAGCTCCGGGCTGAGGCGGTCGCGGTACGGCGTCAGCGCGGAGCCTTTGATCCACTCGACCACCGAGCGCGTCTCCGGCAGCACGTGGCCGTAGACCTCGAGGTGCACGCGCGGCCGCTCGAAGCCGAGCGCGTGCAGGATCTCCGCGTAGCGCTCGGGCGGCAGCGTCGGGAAGCGTCCACCGGCACCGCCGTAGCCCTCCGCACCCAGCACCGAGGCGTACGGCTCCTCGGCGGCCAGCGCGCGCGCCGTGGCATGCGAGGGGTGACCGTCGTTCATCGGCATCTGGATCGCGACCTGGCCGCCGGGCGCCACCCACGAGGCGAGCCGGGGCCACAGCTCCTCGTGACCGTCGACCCACTGCAGCGCCGCGTTCGAGAACACGAGGTCGTACGGCCGGTCGGGCGTCCACGCACGGATGTCGGCCGCCTCGAAGCGCACGCCGTTGCCGGCATGCGCCTCGGCCTGCGCCAGCATCGCGGCGTCCGCGTCGAGGCCGAGCGTCTCGCTGGCCTCGAGGGCCCCGTGCAGCCAGGCCGTGAGGTCGCCCGCGCCACATCCGAGGTCGACCACGCGCATCCCGGGTCGGCGCTGCACCATCGCGGCGAGGTCATAGAACGGCTGCGAGCGCTCGTTCGCGAAACGCTGATACTGGGCCGGGTCCCACGCCCCGCTCGTCGCGTTCGTCACCTCGACCTCCCGGTCCGCCTCCGCGCCGCGCACGCCGAGGCGCACCATAGCTCGCGCGCGAGGCGCACAATAGCCGGGCTGCGCGCGCCGCCGCGTGCGCGCCAGCCCTCGAGTGGTGGGTGGGACAGAGGAGGACGTCGTGAGCGAACAGCGCTGGCAGTGGGTCCGTGAGCAGATGCCCGTCACGCGCGAGTTCGCGTACATGAACTCGGGGTGGTCCGGCCCGCTCAGCACGCCAGTCGTCGAGGCGATGCAGCGCCGCCT
>JADLFF010000052.1 GCA_020845735.1 Dehalococcoidia bacterium | reverse complement strand
TCGACCTCGGTGTGGGGGAGCAGGCCCGCTCGCTCGCGGATCTCCTGTGGAATCGTCACCTGGCCCTTCGAAGTGATGCGCATGATCGCCTCCTCTTACTGGTAAGAGTAGGAATCATGTCCGAGATACGCAAGGCTGCCGGACACCGCGGAACGGGCCCCCTTGCGGGGGCCCGTAGTGCTCGGAACGTACGGTCGAGGGCGGGCTAGACGCGGTGGCAGGCCACCCAGTGGAGCGTGGACACCTCGCGCCACTCCGGGACGCGCTCGCGGCACTCGTCGATGACGATCGGGCAGCGGGTGTTGAACACGCAGCCGGGGGGCGGGCGCAGCGGCGAAGGCACGTCGCCGGTGAGGATGATGCGCTCGCGCTGGCGCTCGAGCTCCGGGTCCGTAATCGGCACTGCCGAGAGCAGGGCCTTCGTGTACGGGTGGAGCGGGTTCTGGTAGAGCTCGTTGGACTCGGCCAGCTCCATGATCTTGCCGAGGTACATGACCGCGACACGGTCGGAGATGTGGCGGACCACCGCGAGGTCATGCGCGATGAACAGGTAGGTGAGGTTGAACTCCTTCTGGAGGTCCTCCAGGAGGTTGATGATCTGCGCCTGGATCGACACATCGAGGGCCGACACGGGCTCGTCACAGACGATGAAGTCGGGCTCGACTGCGAGCGCGCGCGCGATGCCGATGCGCTGGCGCTGGCCGCCGGAGAACTCGTGGGGGAATCGCTTCGCGAAGTACGGGTTGAGGCCGACCGCGTTCATCAGGTACTGGACGCGCTCCTCGCGCTCCTTGCCCTGGTAGAGGCCGTGGATCGCCATCGGTTCCGCGACGATCTGGGCGACGTTCATGCGCGGGTTCAGCGAGGAGTACGGGTCCTGGAAGATCATCTGCATGTGGCGGCGGAAGCGACGGAGCTCCGCGCCCTGCAGCTTCGTCAGCTCCGTGCCATCGAAGCGGACCGAGCCCTCGGTGGGCTTGTAGAGCTGGAGGACAGCGCGCCCGGTCGTGGACTTGCCGCAGCCGGACTCGCCGACGAGTCCGAGCGTCTCGCCGCGCTGGACGAAGAAGCTCAGGCCGTCGACGGCCTTCACGTTCGCGACGGTCTTCTGGACGAAGAGCCCGGCCGTGACCGGGAAGTACATCTTCAGCCCTTCGACGTCGAGGAGGTTGCCCGTCGCGGGCCGCGCACCGGTGGAAGCGGACTGCGTCTCGGTGGTCATCAGGGTTAGGCCTTCGCTGCTTCCGCGGTCTTCTGGCCGGCGGCGTCGCGCTGGACGGTGGGCGCGTCGCGCCTCGGATCCCGCCAGCAGGCCGCGTAGTGGCCCTCTTCCTTGAGCTCGAGCGGGGGCGCCTCGGTGTGGCACTTCTCGATGCGCCAGTCGCAGCGGTTCTCGAAGGAGCAGCCCGGGATGGGGTCGATGAGGAGCGGCGGCTGGCCCTCGATGGTGGCGAGGCGCACGTGCTCGGTGGCGTCGAGGCGCGGGACCGAGGACATGAGGCCGACCGTGTAGGGGTGCTTTGGCCGCTTGAAGATGTCGGTGGCGGTGCCCATCTCGACGATCTTGCCGGCGTACATGACGTTCACGCGGTCGGCGTAGCGGGCGACCACGCCGAGGTTGTGCGTGATGACGATGACGGCCGTGCCGAAGTCTCGCGAGAGGCGCGCCATGATGTCGAGGATCTGCGCCTGGATGGTCACGTCGAGGGCCGTCGTGGGCTCATCGGCGATGAGGAGCTTGGGGTTGCAGGAGAGCGCCATGGCGATCATGACGCGCTGGCGCATGCCTCCGGAGAACTGGTGGGGGTAGTCCTTGAGGCGTGCCTCGGCCTCGGGGATGCCGACCAGTTCGAGGAGCTCGGCGCCGCGCTGGTTGGCGGACTGGTCGTCGAGCCCCATGTGGAGCTTGATCGCCTCGGTCAGCTGGTAGCCGATGGTGAGGACGGGGTTCAGGGAGGTCATCGGCTCCTGGAAGATCATGCCGATGCGGTTACCGCGGATCTGCCGGAGCTCGGCGGTGGAGAGCTTGAGGAGGTCCTTCCCCTCGAAGATGATCTCGCCTTCGACGATGCGGCCCGGGGGATTGGGGATGAGCCGCAGGATCGACATCGCGGTAACGGACTTGCCGCAGCCGGACTCGCCGACGAGTCCGAGCGTTTCGCCCTCGTTCAGGTCCCAGGTGACGCCATCGACCGCGCGCACTACACCTTCCTGAGTGAAGAAGTAGGTGCGGAGGTTGTTGACCTCAAGCAGCTTCGCCATGAACCCCCCTTTGGCCCGCCGGGCCTGCTCCCTGTGCCCTTCCGAGCACTTGTCCATCTGGTGGGGAAGAGGAGACTCGAACTCCTACGCCTTGCGGCACGTGATCCTAAGTCACGCTCGTCTGCCAGTTCCGACACTTCCCCGAACCCAGTCGTGCACCTCTTCCGTCGTGCAGTGCCTCGAGCGTCCGTGCCCTCGTCGGCACTGCCATCCTGGTCATTGTGCAATCCCGGGCTGGGTTGTACCGGGAGTTGCGGGTACGGTGGTGAGCCCCCAGGGACTCGAACCCTGAACCGGCTGATTAAGAGTCAGCTGCTCTGCCAGTTGAGCTAGAGGCCCTCGATTACCGTCAGTACCCGAACGTCCGAGCCCGGCGGTCTCGGCGGATGCCGGAACTTAGCAGGTGCCTGATCGGGGTGTCAACGAAATCCCAACAACTGCGATAGCACGTCATGAAGCGGAGATTGCGAACGCCTTGCAGGGTTTCCGACCTGCGACTCGGGGTTGCGGGGGCCTGCATTTGACGCTCTTCGACGGCCACGAGTAGGCTCGAATCTGCCCTCGGGGCGGTTAGCTCAGTTGGTTAGAGCGCTGCGTTGACATCGCAGAGGTCACTGGTTCGAATCCAGTATCGCCCACCACCTCTACCTCAGACTCCACCTCAGATCATATGTCGCGCGTCTCCGCCCTGGGCCTGCCCGATCGGGGCATGTCCGGCGCGCATGCTTCCGCGCGCGTGAGGTGCCGTCGAGGTGCCCCGACAGCCCCTCGAGGCGCGGCGCGCGATATCATCACGGGGCCTGCCGTGATGCGGCAGCCAGACGAGCGCTGACGGGGACGCGCCGCCTCGACACCCGGCCCCCAGAGAGCGAGGCCCGCACCGCCGAGGCATCCCCTCGAGGTGCGGCGCTGCAAGCCTCGCGACCGGATCCCGGCGGACACCACCCCCGAGCCCGCATGCGACCTCGCGAGCCGCCTGGCGCCGCGAGCAAGCCTGCGGCGGTGGCCACCGTTACCGGCACTTGAGCCTCGCACGGCTCGGTCACCCCTCGAGGGCCGGCCCGCCGCGCGCGGGAATCAGGGTGGAACCACGTGAGCGCGCCTCTCGTCCCTGGGGACGAAGGCGCGCTTGTTGATCGATGGCGTTTACGCCCTGAGGTAACCGCGAGGAGCACAACCATGGTGAGCACAGACCACGACATCCCCTTCGAGGCGCTGCCGGCCGACGAGCGCCTGTTTCGCCAGCGCCACTCGGCGGCACATGTGCTCGCCGAGGCCGTCCTCGAGATGTTCCCCGAGGGCAAGTACGCCATCGGCCCGCCGATCGAGCACGGCTTCTACTACGACTTCGACCTCCCGCGGACGCTGACCCCGGATGACCTCGGCGTCCTCGAGGCGCGGATGCGCGAGAGCGTGGCGCGCAACCTCGAGATCCACGGTGAGCAGATCCCGAAGGACGAGGCGCGACGCCTGTTCGCGAGCCAGCCGTACAAGCTCGAGCTCATCGACGAGATCGAGGGGCCGACCGTCGGGCACTTCACGCACGGCGCGTACCAGGACCTCTGCCGCGGCGGCCACACCGAGACCACGGGCCAGATCGGCGCGTTCAAGCTCACGCACGTCGCGGGTGCGTACTGGCGAGGCGACGAGAAGCGCCCGATGCTCCAGCGCATCTACGGGGCGCTCTACCCGACGCAGGAGGAGCTGGACGCCTACCTCCACAGCGTCGAGGAGGCCGAGAAGCGCGACCACCGGCGGCTGGGCCGCGAGCTGGACCTGTTCCACCTCGATCCGCTGGCGCCGGGATCGCCGTTCTACCACCCCAACGGTGCGCGCCTCTACAACGGGCTGCTCGACTACATGCGCGAGCTGTACGTCGAGTACGGCTACACCGAGGTGATCACGCCGCAGATCTTCAACTCGGACATCTTCAAGACCTCGGGGCACTACGACCACTTCGGCGATGACATGTTCATGCTCGAGGCGGACGAGGTGGAGATGGGCGTGAAGCCCATGAACTGCCCCGGGCACTGCCAGCTGTTCCGGCAGGGCCTCCACTCCTACCGCGACCTGCCGTTGCGCCTCGCGGAGTTCACGCGGCTGCACCGCAACGAGCGATCGGGCACCCTCCACGGGCTCACGCGCGTGCGCTCGTTCTCGCAGGACGACTCGCACATCTACTGCACGCCCGAGCAGACCAACGCCGAGATCCAGCGCGTGTTCCTCATGACCCGGCGCATCTACGACGACTTCGGCCTCGGGACACCGATCATCCGGCTGGCCACGCGGCCCGAGAGCTTCGTCGGCAGCATCGAGGACTGGGACAACGCCGAGCGGATGCTCGGGGACGCGATTCACCTCGCGGGGTACGAGTACACGCTCGCGCCGGGCGAGGGCGCGTTCTACGCCCCCAAGGTCGAGTTTCACTTCCGCGACGCCATCGGCCGGTCGTGGCAGCTCGGGACGGTGCAGGTGGACATGGCGATGGCGCACCGCTTCGAGCTGCGCTACATCGGCGAGGACGGCGCCGAGCACGTGCCGACCATGCTCCACCGGGCGATCCTCGGGAGCCTGGAGCGCTTCCTCGGCGTCTACATCGAGCACACGGGCGGCCGCTTCCCGCTGTGGCTGGCGCCCGTGCAGGCGATGGTCATCCCGATCGCGGACCGCCACAACGCGTACGCCGAGAAGGTGCGTGCGCGCCTCGTGAAGCGGGGCCTGCGGGCGCAGGTCGACACGAGCAACGAGCGGATGAACGCCAAGATCCGAGGCGCGCAGCTCCAGCGCATCCCCTACATGCTGGTCGTCGGCGACCGTGAGGCCGAGGCCGGTGCGGCGGCCGTGCGCACGCGCAACGGCGAGGACCTCGGCGCGCTGTCGCTGACGGAGATCGCGAAGCGCCTCGTCACCGAGCGGGACAAGCGGGTACTCACGCCGTGAACGGACGGCCGCTCGGCGCACGCCTCACCGCAGCCCTACTCGCGGCTCACTTGAGGTCGAGGGTGGCTTCGGCCACTCTCGACCCGTCGCGCGGGCTCTCGAAGTGCGCCACGACGCGCAGGAGCGGCAGGGGCGCGGGCAGCGGTGGCGTCGGCACGAGCTCGATGGTCCACGCGCCCGGCATCCCAATCTCGGGCGACCGGTAGGTGAGGGGCGCGCGGACGACCAGCCGGCCCGTCGAACCGTCCGGGGCGATCTCGACGAGGTCGACAACCACGTTGTTCTCGAACGAGCCGCCCGCGTAGCCCCGGATGGTGAGTGCGGTCAGCGCGCCGCTCCTGTCCTTCGCGAGGCCGTACGAGGGCTCGATGCACACGAAGCCGCGGGTGACCTGGCGGCCCCACGGGAACTCAGCGGCGCACGACCGCGCGTAGCCCGGTGGCTCGGCGTCCGGATCGAGGGGGATCACGATGGGCGTCGGAGAACCCGCCAGTGCCGAGGCGCTTGGCGAGGGCGTGGGTGGCCGCGCGGTCGCGGTCGTGCTCGGCGGCCGGGGCGCCGTGGCCACTGAGGTCGCCACCGCCGAGGGCGACGCGGCGGGGATGACGGCCACCTCGCGAGTGCATCCGAGCGCACCGAGGGCAGCCGCGAGGACCAGCACGAGCGTTGCACGCATGCATACAGCCTACCCGGACGCGATTGCCGCGCCGTGTCAATCAGCGGGCCGGGGCGCACCGCCTCGTAGCAGGGTGACGGCCTCGGCGCGTCGACCCGGGTACCTTAATCGAGGAGTGTGCCGGGACCGGCACGCAGGAGAGGGGCCGCACGTGGCCGACGTGACAGCAATCGACATCGAGATCCGCGAGCTGACCGAACAGCAGACGGCCGTCGTGCGACACCGCATCGCGATGTCCGAGGTCGGGAGCATCCCGGGATGGCTGGGGCAGACCTACGAGGCGATCGAGCGCGCGGGCGCGCAGCCCTCGGGGATGCCGTTCGTGCGCACGCTCGCGATCGATGCGGGCGGCATGGAGGTAGAGGTCGGCTGGCCCGTGGCCACGCCCGTTGCCGAGGACGGTGACGTGCACGCCTCGACGCTGCCGGGCGGTCCGGCGGCCGTGGCCACGTACTTCGGACCGTACGACGGGATCGCCCCGGCCTACGAGTCGGTGCAGCGCTGGTGCCAGGACCACGGCCGTGTCGCCTCGGGAGCGCCGTGGGAGTCCTACTTCACCGACCCCAACGAGGAGCCCGACTCCTCGAAGTGGCGCACGGACATCCACTTCCCGCTCGCGCCCGTCTCGTGACCCACGCCTGGCGCGGGCCAGACCTCCGGGCGTGCTGCCGACGAAGGACGGCACCGCGAGGAACAAACCCGGGCTGGCGCGAGGCGCACTCGATCAGTCGACGGCCAGTCGACGCCCGGTTGAAGGTGGAGGCAGGCCGACGGGGGGCCTGCGGCCTGCCTCCGTACTCGCACTACGTGCGAGAGGCGCCTGCGCGCTGGAATCCGCTGGTGCTGGTCCCCGACTGCGTCCCCTGCTCCTTCTCCGGGCAGTCCTCGCCCTGCCGCGGTGCCTGGCCGTCGGGGGCCGCGGCGGCCGTGGGCGTGGCCGCCGGCGTGGCCGGCGTGCTCGATGGCGTCTGCGCCATCGCTACCCCGCCCAGCAGCGCGAGGCCGCCCAGCGCACCGGCCGCTACCACTACGACTCGTTGTCTGGCATTCATGCGTCCGTCCTTCGCCTCAAGGTGGGATCAGGCTCGAATCCATCGTCGCCAGCGGAGCGATGCGCCGCATGTGCGCCAGCTTAGAATCCTGAGAGTCGCGGGTCCGGTCGCACGTCGTCGACTGTTGCCGCCACGCCGCGTGCGTGCGAGCCTAGCCCTCGATATCTGCGCCCCTCGGGCGTGCCGTAACGTGTTACCACCACCCCGAGGAAGGGCCAGGCGCAGTCTCAGATGAGCTTCAAACGCGTGCTCCTCGCCAACCGCGGCGAGATCGCCCTCCGCGTCCAGCGCGCCTGCCGCGAGCTCGGCATCGAGACCGTCGCGGTCTACTCGGACGCCGACCGGGACGCCCTCCACGTGCGGAACGCGGACATCGCGGTCCACATCGGCCCCGGCCCCGCGCTCGAGTCGTACCTCGTCATCGACAAGATCCTCGAGGCCGCGCGTGCGACCGGCGCCGACGCGATTCACCCGGGTTACGGCTTCCTCTCGGAAAACCCGAGGTTCGTGGACGCCATCGAGGCAGCGGGCATCACCTTCATCGGGCCGCCCGCCTCGGCGATGCGTGCGCTGGGCGACAAGGTGTCCGCGCGCAAGCTGATGCAGGAGGCCGGCGTCCCCGTCGTGCCCGGCGCCAACGACATCGACGCAAACGACATCGCCACGGCCACCGCCGAGGCGCAGCGCGTCGGCTTCCCCCTGCTCGTCAAGGCGGCGGCCGGCGGCGGCGGGCGCGGCATCCGTCGCGTCGACCGCCTCGAGGACCTGGAGGCCGCGATGCGCGCCTCGGGCGCCGAGGCGGCGTCGTCGTTCGGTGACGCCACGATCTTCCTCGAGCGGTACGTCTCGCCCGCACGCCACATCGAGGTGCAGGTGATGGCCGATGCACACGGCAACGTGCGCGCCTACGGCGAGCGCGAGTGCTCGGTGCAGCGCCGCAACCAGAAGCTCCTCGAGGAGGCGCCCTCGGTCGCGGTCACGCCCGAGCTGCGCCGTCGGCTATGCGCCGCGGCGGTCGCCGCAGCGAAGTCGTGCGGCTATCGCAACGCGGGCACCGTCGAGTTCCTGCTCGACCGCAACGGCGAGTTCTACTTCCTCGAGGTCAACGCGCGCCTGCAGGTGGAGCACCCGATCACGGAGCTCGTGTACGGCGTCGACCTGGTCGTGCAGCAGCTGATGGTCGCGGCCGGCGAGCGCATCCCGGACTTCGACGAGGAAGGCCCGCTCACGCCTCGGGGGTGGGCGATGGAGGCGCGAATTAACGGGGAGGACCCGTATCGCGACTTCTTCCCGTCGCTGGGTTACGTCGAGCACTTCGAGGCGCCGCTCGGCCCCGGCGTGCGATTCGACTCGATGCTCTTCGAGGGCCTCGATGTGCCGATCTATTACGACTCGATGCTCGGGAAGCTGATCGTCTGGGGCGCGGACCGCCCCGAGGCGATGCGCCGCATGCGACGCGCGCTGCGCGACCTCGTGATTGCGGGCCCGACGACGAACGTGCCGTTCCACCTGGCGCTGCTCGACAACCCCGATTTCATCGCGGGCGACGTGCACACCGGCTGGCTCGAGTCCAGCTTCACGATGCCCGCGCTGCCCGATCCCGACCCGCGCCTCCAGCAGGCGCTGGTCGCCGCCGCGCTGGCCGCCGAGCTCGGACGCGGCCCCGCCTCGAGCGCCCCGGCGTCCGTGGGGAGCTCGAACGGCAACGCCTGGGCGCGAGCCGCGCAACGGCAGGCCCTCGACGGACGTACGCGCGCGACAGGAGCACGAGGTTGGCAAGGCACCGCTTCCTAGTCGACGGCGTGGAGCACGTCGTGACCGTCGACGGCCTCGACGGTGGCTTCGCCGTGCGGATTGGCGACGCGGAGCCGATCGAGGTGCAGCCCACGGTCCACGAGATCCCGGGCGTCGTGTCGTACTTCGAGGACGGCCGGCCGACGCGCGCGTTCGTCGCGCGGCCCGCCCAGGGGTTCAACGTCACCGTGAATGGCCGCCGCTTCGAGCTGCGCCCGCCCTCGACGAGCAAGCGCGGCCGCGGCACGGTGGGTGGCCAGACGGACCCGCTCGGTAAGGTGTCGGCGCCCCTCGCCGGTGTCGTCGTCGCGATCCACGTCGCGGTCGGCGAGCACGTCGAGGAGGGTGCGGTGCTGTGCGTGGTCGAGGCGATGAAGATGCAGAACGAGGTGCACGCGCCGCACGCCGGCACGATCACCGCCCTGCACGTCGAGGCGGGCGCGCGCTGTGAGCGGGGCGACATCCTCGTGGAGTACGACCCGGACGAGGTGCCCGAGGCCTAGCGGAACGCCCAGCTTCGGCAGAGCACGAAGTTGAACAGCACGGTCGCCAGCAGCGCGGCAGCTTTCGCAAACATCAAGGCGCCGGCTCCCGGGGTCAGGGGCATCGAAGCGAGCTGGAACACCCCAACGGACAGGCCAAGGCTGCTCGCCGTCACCACGGCATACCGCCAGGCGCTCGGATGCCGGACCGCGAACGTGACCCGCGAGTTCCACACGTACGAGTTCAGCGCCCCGACGAGATAGGCCACGGCCGAGAGGGCCGCCGCCGGCATCCCTCCAGAGACGCCAAGCGCCGTCACGAGCACCGCGAACACCATCGCATCCACGAACGTGTTGAGCACACCGACGAGCATGAACGAGGGGAGCTGGAAGCTCACCCCGTCGATGTAGGGCCGGCCCGGCAGCGCGCGGTTCATGACCGATCATCGGCAATGGCGACCCTCGCCGCCAATGCGGAAGCCGTCCCCCGCTTCCGAAGATCCGCTGAGGGGGCGACTTCGTGCAAATCGCGATGCAGCGGTGGACTAGGCTCCCTCGGGGCACGCTTCTCGCGGGAGCGGGAGTGTTCGGCCTCGCGCTCCTGGTCCGCCTCCCTTTTCTTTCCTGGCCGATCTCGCCTGACGAGGGCGGATACGCGCTCGCAAGCCAGTGGTGGGCACGGGGCGTGACGCTCTACTCGGACGACCTCTGGTTCGACCGACCACAGGGCATCTTCCTTGCGTATCGCCTCGGAATCGGACTGATCGGCGACAGCGTCGAGGCGATTCGACTCTGGGGCGCGCTCTGGTTCGCGATTGGCGCGGTCGCGATTGCCGAGCTCACCCGCGTCCTGGCATCGAACCGGGCGGCCATCCTCGCGGGGGTGTTCTGCGCCCTCGCCAGCGCATCACCTTATGTCGAAGGGTTCACTGCAAACGCCGAGGCTTTCATGGTCCCGATGGCCACACTCTCGGCGCTGTTCATCTGGCGACGCCAGGCCGTGCTGGCCGGGTTATGCGCAGGAGTGGCGATCCAGTTGAAGCCGTCCGGCGCAGCCGCATTCGCCCTCGCGGTGTACTGGCTCGTCGAGAATCGGTCGCACCTCGGGGAGTGGACACGCTTCGGCGTTGCGACGGCAATCCCGATTGGACTGGGCATCGTCCATGGTGCCGCCACCGTGGGCCTGCTTCCCTACCTCGACGCCGCCATTCTCTTCCGCCTGCAGCATCCGGTAGACCAACCGCTCCTGCGGTTCGCCTGGGGCGTCCAGAACACGGCCCTGCTTACCGCACCGCTCGTCCTGGGGGCCGCGTGGGGCGCGGCTGTCCTCAAGGGGCGGCCGCGGAGGTTCGTCCTGGCCTTCGCCGTGACCTCGGCCGGTGGTGTGGCGATGGGCGGCAACTGGTGGCCTCACTACTTTGCCCAACTGGTGCCCCCACTGGCGATCGCGTTCGGCGTCGGACTGGACTCGGCGATCCGAGCGCGACGGCGGTTGCCGATGGTTGCCGCTGCTGTGGCTTCGGCGGTCGTAGTCGTGGGCCTGTCCCACTTCGCACTGCTGGGGGCGAGGGATGGAAGCGCCACCCTCTACAACCGCAGGGGCCCCGAGATTGAGCGTGAGTTCGGGGAGTTCATCCGCGCAAACTCGACGCCCGGCGACCGGATCTACGTTGCCTTCACCGAGCCCGGCATCAACTACTACGCCGACCGCCTGAGCACCGTCCCATGGCTCTACATCCAGCAGTTGGCAGAGATCGAAGGTGCCTACGAGCGGGTGCTCACCTCCGTCGCCTCGGCGGAACCGGCCTTTCTGGTCGTGATGAAAGACCGCCCGCCACTCGCGGAGAACGTTGCGGCAGTCGTCACCGCGATGGGCGATCGCTATGACCTGGTGATCGCGCACGAGGCTGCCGACCTGTATCGGCGACGCTGAGCGCCCTCGCGGTGTGGCATCACAACTGTCCTGCGTTGTGGGCCTCGGACTCCCGATGCTAGAATCACACGCGCTCTCGAATTCGGGAGGGGTGCAGCTCGGAAGCTGCGGCCTGCGCCGGGGTGACGAGGGTGAACGCAGTGCCGCAGGCCCGCGGCAGCAGTGGAGAGTTACGCCGATACCGAAAGAACTCCGCATCAACGACCGCATCTTCGCCCCTCGCGTGCGCGTCATCCGCGACGGCGAGCAGCTGGGCGTCATGACCGTACCCGAGGCGCTCCGGCTCGCCGACGAGGCCAACCTGGACCTCGTGGAGGTGGCTGCCACCTCGGATCCGCCGGTGGTCCGGATCATGGACTACGGCAAGTTCAAGTACGAGCAGGCGAAGCGCGAACGTGATTCGCGTCGCGGCTCGCGACAGGTTCAGTTGCGTGAAGTCCGCATGAAGGTGAAGATCGATGACCACGACATCGACTTCAAGGCGCGGACGACCAAGAAGCTCCTCGAGGCCGGCGACAAGGTCAAGGTCTCGGTGATGTTCCGCGCTCGCGAGATCACCCATCCCGAGGTCGGTCGTGAGCTACTGGAGCACTTCTACGACCTCGTGAAGGACACGGGGACGAGGGACCGGCCGCCTCAGATGGAGGGCCGGTTCATGTCGATGCTCCTGGAGCCCGTCAAGAAGGCGCCCGGCAAGGCGAGCGACGCCGCTCCTGCCGAGGCGGAAGCGGTCGCAGGGGGTCGATAGCCGTGCCGAAGATGAAGTCCCACAAGGGCGCGGCCAAGCGCTTCCACATCACCGGCACCGGCAAGGTGATGTCGATGGCGCACCACCGCAACAACAAGCGGATGAAGAAGACGGCCGAGAAGCACTACGACATCCGCGGCTATGTGCCCCTGGACGCCACCCAGACGAAGCGCGTGAAGCGCCTGCTGCCGTACGCCTTCTAGTCCGCGACCACCCAGCAACCACCGCCCTCCACCGAGGCTGAAGGACACCGACGATGCCGCGCGTACGCTCCCGGGTGGCCGCCCACCAGCGACACAAGAAGATCCTCGAGCGCGCGTCGGGGCATTCCGGCAAGCGCCACCGGAACTTCAAGGTCGCCAACGAGTCGGTGATGCACGCCCTGCGCTACGCGTGGGAGCACCGTCGCGACAGGAAGGGCGACTTCCGCCGCCTCTGGATCACGCGGATCAACGCCGCGGCGCGCCTCAACGGGCTGACCTACGGACGGCTGATCAACGGCCTCCAGAAGGCGGGCGTCACGCTCGACCGGAAGGTGCTGGCTGACCTCGCCGTGCGCGATGCGGCGGCGTTCGCGAAGGTGGCCGAGCAGGCGAAGGCAGCGCTCGCCTAGCACACGGTCCGAGGGCGCCTCGCCCACCTCGAGGTCCGCGCTCCGCCCGGCGATTTGCCGCGCGACGTTCCCGGTGAACCCGCAGGACGCGCGTGCGGACTACTCGGGCCGCGGCGGGGGTGTCATCGCGTAGAGCCGATTCACCTCGATCCGCATGGTGAGGACAAATCGGGGGTTCTCAGCCCCTCGGCTGATCGCACGTCGCGACCCCTCCACCTCAGTAGCGGTGCCGTACGCGATGGCCACTGTTCCGTCCGAGCCCCAGCTGGTGATCGCGATCCGCGGGTCCCGGCGCAGGTCCCGCAGGCGAACAGCATCTTCGAAGATCGACATCTCGAAGTGGTCATCCTCGGTCAACTGCACGTGGACCGGTGCGATGTGCGGAGCACCCGACCCGCTGACTGTTGCGACGGCCCACATGCGAGTGCTGCGCCAGAACGCGCGCAGTCGCTCCGCATCGAGGCGGCGATCCGCGCCTCCAAACGTGGCTCTGATGGCGGGACCGGCAGTCGCGAGGGACTCCGCGAGTAGGCGTTGCACATCGGTTGGATCCGTCACGTCGTGCTGCTCTCCCGTCAACGACAGCCCGCCCGGCCGCCTGGCCGTGCGCTCGTGCACCAGCCGGTCGCCGCGAATCGTGAGGCGCGCGGCTCTCGAGGCGTCCCGTGCGGTCTCCGGTCCGGCTAATTAGCCAGGGCTGCATCAGAAAGTTAGTAGCCGTATAGTAGCGAGACCAGAGCACCATGATCACGGAGACGCCGGCCGACATGTTTATTGCGATGAACCGATTCCAGGTGAACCCCGAGCGCGCCCCCGAATTCGAGGAGGCGTGGCGTACTCGAGACAGCCATCTGCAGGAGATGAGCGGATTCCGGTCGTTTGCCCTCCTGAAGGGCGACCTGCCGGGTGAGTACATCTCGCATTCGACGTGGGAGTCGCGGGCGGCGTTCGAGAACTGGACCAGGTCCGAGCAGTTCCACCGCGCGCACGCCCCGGGCATCATGGAAGGCGTTCTCGCGGAGCATCCGCGCGTGTCCTTCTACGACGCGGTGCTGACGACGCCCTAGCCACGACTGCCGCGAGTGCCTCGACTGCGCACGCGTCCGCCAGTTCCGGCTTGCATACACGCGGGCGTCGCTCTCGATCAGAGGGTCGGCGCCACGGCCATCTCGAGGGTGACCGGGCCCTCCTCGAGGCCAGCGTGCGGCGGCCTCAGCTCCCGAGGTCGGTGAAGATACCGACGGCCAGCTCGGCCCAGGCGTAGAGGAAAGCGACGGCGAACAGCACGCCGACCAGCACGCGGTGGCCGCGCACCCGCCTCGCGACGAGCGTACCCAGCGAGGCCATGCCGAACACCAGCACGCCCATCGCGACGAAGTCGGACGCCGTCCACACGACGTCACTCGAGAGCTGCATCGCCGCGAGCGGCACGAGCAGCAACAGGCCGGTGGCGAGCGCGATCCAGGCAAAGACCGCGTTCCCGCGCATGAGGTCCGTTTGTCCGGTGTTCATCGAGACTCCTTACCCCCTCGAGGTATGACCGTGGGGTGGCCTCATCGAGACGAGCGCCGCAGGCTCCGCACGCCGTAGACCAGCGCGCCGACGGCTATCGCCACGCCGATCAGCTGGCCGCCCGGTGAGTCGTCCTGCTCGCCGTAGACGACGAAGAAGACCCCCAGGGCGACGCCGAGCACCGCGAGCAGGACCGCGAGGTACCTCAACGCTGGCTCCTTCCGAACGCGTGTCGATGGGCACATATCGAATATCGCTGTGCACCTATCGATTGTCAATGGCACGTCCGAGGGCCCGCCACGCCTCGGCGGGTGCGCGCGTATCATCCGAGGCCGCCAGCCGTCCGCCGGGGAGGACACCGTGACCACATCGAATGACCGCCCGCTCCGAGTCGGCGTGCTCGGCGTCGGCTTCGGCTCCGTCGTGCACCTGCCCGCGTTCATCTCGGAAGGCTGGGAGGTGCCTGCCGTCTGGAGCCGGCGGCGCGAGCGCGCGGAGGAGGCCGCCGCGAAGCACGGCATCGGCGAGGTCGCCGACGACTGGCGCGACCTCGTAGCGCGGGACGACCTCGACGCGATCGCCGTGGCGACACCGCCGCTCGCACACCACGAGATGACCCTCGCGGCCCTCGAGGCGGGCAAGCACGTGCTGTGCGAGAAGCCGTTCGCCCTCGATGCCGGGCAGGCGCGGGCCATGCGCGACCTCGCGCGCGCGCAGGGCCTCGTGGGGATGGTGGCCCACGAGTTCCGCTACGCGCCCCAGCGCTCGTACATCAAGCAGCTGATCGAGGAGGGCAGGATCGGGACGCCGCAGCTCGTGACCGCCGAGCTGTTCCTCGGGCGGGCCGCGCCGGCGACGCCGCCTCCCGTCGGCGCGTCTGTCGCCGAGGGCGCGGGCTTCCTCGGAGGGCTCGGCTCGCACTTCATCGACGGACTGCGGCACTGGTTCGGAGATGTCGAGGCAGTGACGGGCACCACGATCGCCCTCCGTCCCGACCGCACGGACGCGAGCGGCCACATCGTGCAGGTGGACGTGGACGACGCGTTCACGTTCGCGCTGCGGTTCAGGTCGGGCGTCCTCGCGACGATGACCGCGTCCTCGGCGGTGTCGCCGGGCTCCGGCGGCCGCGTCATGATCGCGGGCTCCGAGGGCGTCCTCGTGGCGACGCAGCGCGGGCCCAACCCCGAGCCGGACGGCGTCGTGCTGTTCGGCAGGTCCACCGACCGCGGCCTCGAGGAGCTGCCGATGCCCTCGGAGTTCCGCCCGTTCGACGACCAGCGCGACCACCGGCTGATGGCGTTCCGCCTGCTCGTGCGTGAGTTCGAGCGGGGCATCCGCACCGGCGCCGAGGTGACACCCTCGTTCGACGACGGCGTGGGCTGCCAGACCGTCCTCGATGCGGTGCGCGAGTCCTCGCGGACCGGGCGCCGGGTGGAGGTTGCACTGTAGGCCCACCCGCGCGGCGGCACGGCGACGCGGGGAGCGCGGGCAGCGCGGCGTTCACGAATCGAGATCGCGCTCGCTCACAACGACGGTCGGATCGAGTTCCTCCACGTCGAGTGCGCCGTCGCGCGGCTGCTCACCCGTCCGCACCGCGTCCATCAGCGCCTGCAGCTCGGAGTCTGGCACGCGGGTGTGGCGCGACCGCTCGATCGACGCCGCTGTCCACTCGTCGAATCCCGCTATGCCGCTGGCGCCGACGTACGTGCGTCCGTGCCTCAGCGCACCGGCGTCCGCGAGGCCGGAGAGCAGGAAGACCAGGTGGAGCACCGTCGCCACCGCCCCCCTGAGCAGCACATTCGGCCAGGGTGCGCCATCGCGCACTGCGGCGGTCGCCGCGTCTACCCCGTACGTGGCCGCAAACAGGAGCGGGATGCGGACGTACCACCTCGGGACATGGCGACCGAGCCCGACGAGGCGCGCAAGTACGCGATGGGACTCGACCGGGCCCCGGTTCGCGGGGGAACGAGATGAACGCGCACTCCCGTGCAACCAGCGCCGGATGCCGAACACCACGCCAATGAGCGCCTGCCCGACCGCAAGCACGACGGGATCGAATCGAAGGCCGAAGACAACGAGGTTCTGCAAGCGCCCTACTCCTCGAAGGGTGGCGTCTCTCCCTCGGGGACGCCCACCTCGAACGTGTTGAGCGTCAGCGAGACGAGGCTGTAGTAGCCGACCGTCCCCACGAGGTCAACGAGCCCCTGCTCGCCGAACGCCTCGAGGGCGCGGGCGTAGGTGGGGGCGGACACGCGCGTCGTCCCGAGGAGCTCCGTGACCACGTCGTAGACCGTGCGCGCGTGGCCCTCGAGCTGCGGCTCGCGGCCGTCGCGGATGGCCTCGATGACCGCGTCCGCGATGCCAGCGCGCTGGGCCGCGCGGGCGTGCGCCCAGAACTCGAACTGCGCGCGCCAGTGCGCACCGGTGAGGATGATCGCCAGCTCAGCGAGGTCCGGCGCGAGGCTGTTCGCGAAGCGGACGTGCGCGCCGAGCTTCTGCGCGGGGTCGCAGAGACCCGGGCTCCGCAGCCACGACTCGATGGGACCGCGCGGGATCGTGCCGGGCGCGGCCTGCGCGCCTCGAGGTCCCGCGAGCACCTCGTCGAGGGCGCGCTGCTGCTCGGGCGTCAGGCGGTCGAGGTCGAGGGGGGACAGGCGGGGCATCGAGGGGTCCTCTCGGCGGACCTCGCGAGGGCGCGAGGGGGACACATGGTACGTGTCACCTCGAGACGCGGGCGCTACCGTGCGCGCGCAAGCTGCCGCTGACACTCGGCGGCACGTCACATCGAGGAGGTCCCCTTGGTTCGAGGCATCGACATCCACGTGCACGTCCCCATCCCCGAGCGATACCAGAGCGAGCGTGCGCGCACGCGGTCGGCGGCGATGCGGGCGTACTTCGGCAACCGCGCGACCGAGCAGCGGCCGATCCAGGACGCCGACGAGCTCGCCGAGTACTACGCGCGCCTCGACATGATGGCGGTCCTCCTCGCGACGGACGCCGAGACCGTCTCGGGCGACCCGCCGGTGCCGATGTCCTACATCGCGGAGGTCGTCGAGAAGCACCCGCAGCAGTTCATCGGGTTCGGCGGCATCGACCCGCACAAGGGCAAGGCGGCGGTCCAGAAGCTCGATGAGATCGCGGGGCTCGGCCTCAAGGGCCTGAAGTTCCACGCCGGGTCGCAGCGCTTCTTCGCGAACGAGCAGCAGTACTACCCGATCTGGGAGCGCTGCCAGGAGCTGGGCCTGATCTGCCTGTTCCACTCGGGGACCACGGGCGTGGGCGCCGGACAGCCCGGCGGCGGTGGAATCAAGCTCGAGTCGATGAAGCCCATCCCCTACATCGATGACATCGCGGCCGACTTCCCGGACCTCAAGATCATCCTCGCGCACCCCTCGTTCCCGTGGGACAAGGACGGGCTGGCGGTGATCCGACACAAGCCGAACGTGTACATGGACCTCAGCGGCTGGTCCCCGCTGTACTTCGACCCGCTGGTGATGCAGTACGCGAAGACGATCTGCCAGGACAAGATGCTCTACGGATCGGACTGGCCGGTGGTCACGCCAGACCGCTGGCTGAAGGACTGGGCCACGTACGAGGTGGACCCGGCGGTCGACATCAAGATCATGCGCAATAACGCCGCGAAGCTCCTCGGGCGGGAGGACCTGATCACGGACTAGCGGCGGGGCCCCCTTCGTTGCTTTCTCGAGGGCCGGTGCGGCTCGAACGCAGCCGGCCCTCGAGACCCGCGCCGCACGGCTATCCGACCAGCGAGCCGATCTCGACGAGCTGGCCGCCGGACACTGCGAAGAGCCTGGTGACGGGGAGCGACGGAGCGACCGCCAGCGCCTCGTTGGGTCGCCTATCGAGGTACGTGACCATGATGCGGCCATGCGCGATCGCCACGTTGGTCACCGTCACGCGGTCGCCGAGGAGGACGGTCGGCCCCACCGAGGCGGGCTGCGCGCCGGACTGGAACCCGAGGTATGCGAACGTCCCGCTGCCGCCCGTGCTGTGCGTGAGGATGACCGCCGCGTCCGAGGCGCCGCCATCAAGGTCGCCGTACGAACGGCGATCGGTGAGCTGCGTCGTGATCCGGCTCGCCGAGCCGGGCGCCGCCTCGATGTCCCGGCGGCCATCGACGAGCGTCACGACATCGGTGCCGATGCGGTAGCGCGCGTTCGCCGGGTCGACCTCGGGCGTGAGGCCTCGGGCGCAGCGGAGGAAGAACGGCGTGTTCGCCGGGATGGTCGGGAAGGCGCGCACAAAGCCCTCGTTGACTGCGGCGGGCGCACCGGCCACGAACGGTGACCACTCGTTCTGCCCGGTGACCGGGATCGGGTCGCCCGGGACGCGCGAGGGCGGGCGCAGCACCGCGATCGTCTCGACCTGGCAACCGGCATCCCCGAGGGTGGTCGTGAGGCCGCCGGGCGTGGCCGCCTCGGTGGTGACGAGCATGGCGATACCGGCATCGACGGGGGGAACGCCGGCGAACGGACCGCGCGAGGGCGTGGGCAGCGGCACCACCGATTGTGCGTGGGTCGTCGATGCGACCGACGCGCCCACGGCGAGCGTGATGGCGGCAACGGCGGTGCCGACGAACGCCCGGATCGCTACGTGCCTCAGCGCGAAGCGGACCATCGCAGGCTCCCTTCTCCCCTCGGTAACCCGAGGCGAGGGCTACGGTCGGGTTCTGTTCTGTGAAACGCCGCGAGGCCTCGAGAGGTTCCCGCTGGGCGCAACGCCGTGCCGAACGCTGTGCCGAACGTTCTGCCGCGCGTACGCTGTGCCCTCGGCAGGTAGTGACGGCTTATGAACGAGGCTCGGATGGCGCATACCTCGGAGGCTGGTCCCGAGGCGGACCGTCGGCGCGCCGAGTCGCTCCCCGCCGCGATCATCCTCGTGGCCCTGAGCGCCCTCGCGCCGCTCACCGTGGACATGTTCCTGCCGTCGCTGCCCACCATGACCGAGGAGTTCGGCGCCCCGGCATCCACGATGCAGCTCGCGGTGCTGCTGTTCATCCTCGCGTTTGCCTCCTCGCAGTTGGTGTACGGGCCGCTCTCCGATCGCGCGGGCCGCCGCCCCGCCCTCCTCGCGGGACTGGCGCTGTTCGTGGTTGGGGGCGTGATCGCCCTGTTCGCGCGCACGCCCGAGGTGCTGATCGCGGGCCGAGTGGTGCAGGGGCTGGGCGGAGGCGCGGGCCCCGCGCTCGCGCAGGCGATGGTCCTCGATGTCTACGGCCGCGAGCGTGCCGCGCGCGTCCTCGCGTACATGGCCGTGGCGTTGCCGCTCGCGCCGGCGATCGCGCCGATCATCGGGGGCTTCCTCCACGAGGTGGCCGGGTGGCAGTCCGTGTTCGTGACGCTCTCGGTGCTGGGCGTGGTGCTCGCCGTGCTCTACCTCGTGCTGCTGCCGGAGACCAACCCCGCCTCGAGGCGTGCGACACGCGCTCGGA
>JADLFF010000051.1 GCA_020845735.1 Dehalococcoidia bacterium | reverse complement strand
GACCGCCCGGACGGCCTCAAGGAGTTCATCCGCAAGCCGCCCGCCACCCGACCCGACCAGCGCCGCCAGCGCGGAGGCCGCTCGCGCCCCCTCCCGAGGCGGAATGGGTAGCCCGGGCTACGCCGTCCGGGCGGTGACCAGTGGCTCGGCCATCCCAGGGCTCGGTCGCACTCGACGAATGAAGAGGATCCCCACCACCAGGAACCACAGGAGAGGCGGGAAGTTCGCGACGACGACCGGGAGCCAGCCCCCCGCGTTGTACATCCCCGCGTAGTCGATCGGGCCGCCATACATTGCCGGGACGCATGCGACACAGAGCACGGCCGCGACGATCGCCAGCCATCCGCTCCACGCAGGGAGCACGCCACTCGCAAGCGTCGCCCACCCCGCGACTGCGAGGAACATCCCCGTGATCGCAAATGCCGTCGAGCCGTTGTAGATCGGGATGGTCCCCTCGACCAGCGCGCGTACGGCCGAGGGGTCCGCGCCGCCGAGCGTGTCGAGGACCGCGCCGCCCTCGAGTCCGTCGGCGACCAGCGTGACCGCGAGCCATACGACAGCCGAGCCGAAGGCAAGCGTCCCGAGCCACTCGCAGTCGGGACGCGCGCGACGGACAAGCTCCCGGAACCCCGCTGCGAAGATCATCATTGCCACGTAGATTCCCTGGTCGAACAAGATCCGAGTGAGCGCGATGTTCGCGATCCCGGACAGGTGACGAGCGAGGGCGTCGCCGTCATAGATCGATGCGGGCTCGCCGACCATCCACAGCGGGAACTGTCCCCACGAGAGCGCGACCACAGCGAGTGCGCAGCCTCCGGTGATTCGCGAGATTACCCGTTCGGTCATGCCCAGGTCCCATCGAGTCAGGCGCGCATCCAGCAAACAGGCCCCGAGTCCGGGGCCTGTTTCAGTCGGAACGAACCGGGAAGAGGAAGCGCCCCGCCGAGGCACTGGTCAGGTCCGGGAGCTGCCGAGGGCCGACGGGTCTGCCGTCGAGGGCGGTGCTGGTGCGGCTCCGGGAGCGGCTACCAGCCCGCGAGTGGCACTGTGCTCAACCGCGAACCGTGAAGTCGACGGCGGGGCGCTGCGGATCAGTCTTGTCCAACGGCTCGCCCTCCGTCCTCTGCAACCTCACTGCCTCTCGGCCTTACGCCATCAGTATAACCGACGTCGTCTACCCCCACCACCCGAGGATGGTCCCTTCCTGCGAGGTCGTTCGCCCTGATCGCGCGACTCCTCGTCGCCATCGCCGTCCTCGTCGAAGTCGTCACGGCCGTAGCGGGACTCGGCGCGCGCGGCCGCGAGGTTGGCGGCGTCCTGGGCAGCGCGCCACCGCTCGGCCTCACCGTCATGGCCCTCGTAGACCGCGAGGCGGCTCGCGAACGAGCCCTGGTCCTCCGCGTACTCCTCGAGGTCGTCGTAGTCCTCGTAGCCAGCAGCGTCGCCGGCCTCGATCACCCCGTCCTCCTCGTGAAGCACCTCGCGAGACGAGGTCGAGCCCTCCTCCGCAGGCGCCACCACGCCCCGCTCCTCGAGGGCATCCATGATCCGAGCCGCCCTCGGGTAGCCGACCTTGAGGCGGCGCTGCAGCATCGAGATCGAGATCGTCTTGGACTCGCGCGCCAGCTCGAGGGCGTCCTTGATCAGCGGGTCGGCGCTCTTCGCCTCGGCCTCCTCGGCCACCGCCTCCTCCGCCTCTGCCAGCAGGTCGTCGTGCTTCTCGGGGACCAGGTCCGCGAAGCGATCGTTGGTCCAGAAGCCGACGACCGACTCGATCTCCTTGTCGGAGAGGTAGACGCCCTGCACACGGACCGGCTTCTGCGCGTCGGGCGGGACGAACAGCATGTCGCCGCGTCCGAGCAGCTTCTCGGCACCCGCCTGGTCGAGGACCGTGCGCGAGTCCACCTGCGAGGACATCGCGAAGGCGATACGCGTCGGGAAGTTGGCCTTGATCAGGCCCGTCACGACATCGACGGAGGGGCGCTGCGTGGCGATCACGAGGTGGATCCCGGTCGCCCTCGCCAGCTGGGCCAGGCGCACGATCTGCGTCTCCACCTGGTAGGGCGCGGCAAGCATGAGGTCCGCCAGCTCGTCGACGACGACGACCCAGAACGGGAGCTGCATGCCGCCGGTCTTGCGCGCCAGCTCGTTGTACGTCTTGAGGTTCTTGACGCCGGACTGTGCGAATCGCCGGTAGCGCGACTCCATCTCGTTGATCACGGCCTGCAGCGTCCCGACCACGCGGTCCATGTCGACCACGATTTGCGAGAACGCCAGGTGCGGGATCTCCGCGTAGGGCGTCATCTCGACGCGCTTCGGGTCGATGAGCACGAGGCGCAGCTCGTTGGGCGAGAAGTGCATCAGGAGGCCGGTGATGATCGCGTTGAGACACACCGACTTGCCGGCGCCCGTGGCCCCCGCAATCAGGAGGTGCGGCATCTTCGCGAGGTCCGCCATGATCGGCTCGCCGGACACCCCTGCGCCGAGGGCGACCGGCAGGTCGGCCTTGGCCGCGAACTTCTCGTAGGCGTTGCCCGACATCAGCTGCTTCATCGTGACCGTCGTCGAGGAGGTGTTCGGCACCTCGATGCCAACGACCGGCTTGCCCGGCACGGGCGCCTCGATGCGGAGCGCCGGCGCCGCGAGGGCCAGCGCGAGGTCGTTCTGAAGCGACGTAATGCGCTGGACACGGATGCGCGTCCGCGAGACCTCGACCTCCCGCATCACAGGTTGGCCTTCCTCGTCAAAGACGAGGCCGTTCACGTCGCGTTCCTGCACCATCCGAGTGCGCACGTCCCAGCCCGGCTCCACGCCGAACTGGGTCACCGTTGGCCCCTCGTTGATCTCGACGACGCGGGAGTCCACGCCGAACGAGGCAAGCGTGTCCACGATGAGGGCGGCCCGACGCTGCGTGTCCGCCTGCTTCGCCTTGCTCGCCGCCTTCACGTCCTCGAGGAGCGTGACCGGGGGCAGCTGCCAGCCATCGGTGGACCGTCCGAGCACGCGCGGCTGGTCGAGGTCCATCGAGGTCTGATGCGGCCGCACCGGGGCCAGCGGCGCCGGTGCGAGGACAGCGCGAACGGGCCGGGGCTTGACGAGGACAGGTCGCTGGATCGGTGCATCGTCCTGCTGCCAGTCGCCTTCCTCCTCGTCGTCGTCCTCGTCGCCGCCTTCGTAGTCCTCGAAGTCGCCTTCCTCATAGTCGGAGTCGTCGTACTCGCCGTACTCGCCGTCTTCGGGGTCGTAGCCCTCCTCGTCGTCCCAGTCCTCCTCGGGCCACTCCTCGTTGCGTCCGCGCAGCCGTCCGAAGCTTTCACGCGCGCCCGCGAAGCTGGGCACGAGCACAGCGGCCCACAGCCAGCCGACGGCTACCGCCGACCCGTGAGCGGCGGCGGCAGGCGCCGTCCTCGCGATCTCCGCCGCCGTCTCGGGCCAGAGGAGCGCGAAGCCGAGGAAGAACGAGCTGAGCCACGGCAGCACGCCGGGCCAGCTCATGAGCCAGTCGCCCAGGCTGCCCCCGGCACTCACGAGGCGCAGGTCGACGCGTCCGATGCGCACCTCGGGCGACCACGTTGCGAGGACGCCCGCGCTGAAGATGAGCATGGCGAGGGCGCCCGCCGCCATCCTCGGGCGCACGTGGAGCCAGTGGACGCGCCGCGCGGCGAGGGTGATCCCGGCGATCGCGAGGAACAGCGTGGCGGTGAATGCGTGCACGCCCAGCGCTCGCACCACCGAGTCCCGCAGGTCCGCCACGAGGTCGGCGATGGGCAGCAGGAAGGGCACCGCGGCCAGCCCCCCGACGACCAGCGTCGTGCCGATGACCTCGGGGCGGAAGGCGAAGTCGACGAGGTTGAAGCCGACGGGGTCGGCGACATAGCGGTCGCGTGAGCGGGCCACGAGCGTTGCTCCTTCACTCGGCACGAGCGCCCGCCAGGTCGCGTGCCGAGGGGTCGCGGGTGGACAGCCCGCGACTAGATCCTAGATCACTTATACCGCGACGACGAAGGGAAGCACGAGGGGGTGCCGGTTCGTCTGCTCGCGGAGGAATGCGGCGACATCATCCTTGAGGGACTCGTGGATCCGCGCCCAGTCGACCTCGGCGCCCTCACCGCCGAGGGCATCGGTCACGATATCGATGACGCCCTGGGTGATGCTCGCTTCCTCGTCGAGGCCGACGAAGCCATGCGTCATCACCTCGGGCTGGCGCGCCAGCCGCCCCGAGTGCCGGTGCACGGGGACCACGAGGACGACGAACCCATCGGAAGCGAGGTGGGCGCGGTCGCGGAGGACGTACTCGTCGACATCACCGATGCCCAGGCCGTCGACATACACGTACTCGGCAGGCACCTTCTCGACGATCTCCGCGCTGTCCTCGTCGATCGCGAGTACGTCGCCGTCGTTGAGGACGATCGCGTTCTCCTCGGGCATACCCAGCTCGATCGCCAGTTCGCGATGCAGCACGAGGTGCCGGAACTCGCCGTGAATCGGCACGAAGTACTTCGGCTTCACCACGCGATGCGTGATCTTGAGTTCCTCGCGAGCCGCGTGACCGCGCACGTGGACATCGGCGACACGGTTGTAGACCACGTGCGCGCCGAGCTCGAAGAGGTTGTCGATGTTGCGGCTGACGAGCTTCTCGTTCCCGGGGACCGGGTTCGAGGAGAGGATCACCGTGTCGCCCTTGCGAATCGCGATCTGCTGATGCGTGCCGTTCGCCATCCGCGTGAGCGCCGAGGACGGCTCGCCCTGCGAGCCCGTGCAGATCACCACCGTCTTCGCGTCGACCGCCTCATTCATCTCACGAGGCGTCATAAACGTCCCGGGCGGCGCCTTGAGGTACCCCATGTCGCGGGCCATCTGCGTGTTGTTGAGCATCGAGCGGCCCGTGATGAACACCCGGCGCCCGTGCTTCACGGCCGCGTCGACAACCATCTGCACGCGTGAGATCAGCGAGGCGAACGTCGTGACGACGACGCGGCCCTGGGCGGCGCCGATCACCCGCTCGAGGGTCTCCGCGACGCGCTGCTCGGAGGGCGTGTAGCCCTCCACCTCTGCGTACGTCGAGTCCGCGCACAGCAGCAGCACGCCTGAGGAGCCCAGCTCCGCGAGGCGGTTGAGGTCCGTGTGCTGCTCCATGACCGGAGTGTGGTCGATCTTGTAGTCGCCGGTGTGGACCACCGGGCCCAGCGGCGTGTGGATGATTACCCCGGCCGCGTCGGGAATCGAGTGGGACACGCTGAAGAACTCGACGGAGAGCGGGCCGACATCGACGGTGTCCCCGTAGCCCACCACCTGCACGTCCGAGGAGTCGAGGAGCCGCTGCTCCTTCAGCTTGACCTGCACCAGCCCTCGGGTGAGCGCGGTGCAGTAGACCGGCACGTTCAACTCGCGGAGGAGGAACGGCAGCGCCCCGATGTGGTCCTCATGGCCGTGCGTCAGGAACACCGCCTTGAGGAGGCCCGGCCGGTCCACTAGGTAGCTGATCTCGGGGATCACGATGTCGACGCCGAGCATCTCCTGCTCGGGGAACATCAATCCGACGTCGACCGCGATCGCGGTCCCGTCGTACTCATAGATCATCATGTTGCGGCCGATGTCGCCCAGGCCGCCGAGGGGGATCACACGTAGAGAAGGGCTCACTCGCCCATAGTACGCGCTGTGGTGGTTGCACGCTCCTGTCAGCCCGCGGCGCGGTTCGCCTTCGCCCGTTCGAGGAGCGCCGGGAGCCGTCCGAAGTCGGCGGCGAGCACCGGGCGGAGGCCGCCGTTCCGCAGCGCGGCCGCCGGGTGGTACATCGGCACCACGATGCGCCCGTCCTCGAGGGTGCGCGGCTGTCCGTGAATCCGCGAGATGGCCGCGCCGGGGAACCAGCGGGCCATCGAGAAGCGGCCGAGGGTCACGATGAGGTGCGCGTCGAGGAGGTGCAGCTGCTCCTCGAGGAACGGCGCGCACGCCGCGATCTCCTCGGGCTCCGGGTCCCGATTCCCGGGCGGACGGCACTTCACCACGTTTGTGACATAGACGTCGGCCCGAGTCCAGCCCGCCGCGCCCAGCAGCTCATCGAGGAGCTTCCCGGCCGGGCCCACGAACGGCTGACCGCGCTCGTCCTCGCGCTGCCCGGGGCCTTCACCGACGAACATCACCTCGGCGTTCGCGGGCCCCGAGCCGGGCACGGTCTGCGTGCGCGTGCGCGCGAGCACGCAGTTCGGGCAGTCGGCAATGCGCTCGTAGAGATCGATGAAGGCGGGATCGACGTGCGTCGGAACGATGACCATGGTGCGGGGCCTCGAGGCGGGGAGAGGCCGAGTAGGCCGTGATTCTAGCGGACCTCGACGTGCCGCGCGCTACTCGCGGCGGACGAGCCAGGCCAGGCCGATGCCGATGAAGTACAGGACCAGCATGGGCACGGCCACGAGGGTCTGCGTCACCGGGTCAGGTGTTGGCGTCATAATCGCCGAGGCGGCAAACACGAGGACCACCGCCCAGGCCTTGAACCGCCAGAGCTTCCCCGCGGTCACGAGGCCGAATCGGGCCAGCGCCATGATCAGCAGCGGCGTCTCGAACGCCACGCCGACGACGAGGATGAGCCGCGTCGTGAGGTCCATGTAGCTGCTGATCGTCGGCGTCGGATCGGCGAACGAGGCGCCGAACGAGAACAGGAATCCGTACGCGGCGGGAAGCACCGCGAAGTAGGCGAACGCCACGCCGAGGGCGAACGAGAGCGTCACGCCTCCGACGATGGGAAGCAGCCACCGCTTCTCGCTGCCGGTCAGTGCCGGCATCACGAAGGCCAGCACCTGGTAGACCAGCATCGGCATCCCGAGGGTGAGCCCTCCCAGGAGCGCGACGCGGAAGTACACGACGATGTTCTCCATCGGCGAGATCGCCTGCGCCCGGAAGTCGGGATTCTGCTGGATGGCGGGCGCCATCAACGCCTCGATCACCCGCAGTCCGATCGCGGGTGCGAAGAACGGGAGCATCCCGAGGAAGACCGCGATCGCGGACCACATCACCCGCGTTCGCAGCTCGAGGAGGTGCTCGAGGAGGGTCATCGAGCCGCCGGTGCGCTCGTCCACGGTCGCGTCTCCCGGCAGGTCGAGGGGTTCGGCGGTCGCCATGGGCCTCTACGCGTCCGTTCGCGGTGTGGAGGGCGCGGGCGCGGGTGTCGTGGCCACGCTGCGCGCAGGCGCTGCCGTGGCGCCCTCGGCGGGCTGCTCGTCGTCGGCGCCCTCCGAGGTCGTGTCGGCTGCGAGGGGGGATGCCGCTCCCCCACCGAACGGATTGCCGCCCGAGACCACCGCGGCCGGTTCGGCCTGCTGGAACGTCTCGAATGCCTCGGTCGCGTGCTGTGCCATTTCATCCGGGTCGATGTCTGGCGAGGCCGGCGCGGCCGGTGGGGGGGGTGAGGAGGGCGCGGGCGTATGGAGGTCGGCGTACGACGCTCGGACCCGCGCGAACAGGTCCGGGTTGCTCTGCACCACACCGAGGCCCGACGACTCACCGTTGGAGGTCGCGGCAGCGGGCGCACTCGCAGCGGGCTGGTCCGAGGCCGGCGCGCCGGGCTTGCTGAGATCGGCCGCCGAGGCGGCTGCGCCGACGGTCCGGCCGATGGCGGTGACGTCGTCGGAGCTGGCGCGCATCCCGGCGCGGACCTCGTCGCCGATCTCGCGGACCGACTTCAGCGCGTCGCCCTGCTGGTTGACCTCATCCTCGAGTTCCTTGAGGGCACCCTGGAGGTCCGCGGTGACCTCGGCGGTGAAGCGCCGGGCCATCCGGTACCACTTGCCGCCCTCGCGGGCGATCTGCGGGAACCGCTCAGGACCCACCACCAGGAGGGCAATCAGCAGAACAAGCCCGACCTCAAAGATCCCGACGCCGAAGAGTTCCATCGCCGTCGATCATACGCCGCTGCCGGGGCACGCGCCGCGAAGGAGAGGCGCTGCGGGGGCGACTCGGGTGAGGCTTAGTCCTCGATGCCCGCGTCGTGGATGAAGTCGATCGCATCCTGGACCGTCTGGATCTTCTCGGCGTCCTCGTCGGAGATCTCGACCTGCGTGCCGCCTTTCGAGAATTCCTCCTCGATCGACATGATCAGCTCCACGAGGTCGAGCGAGTCGGCGTTCAGGTCGTCCACGAACGACGCGTTCGGCGTGACCTGGTCCTCCTCGACACCGAGTTGATCGACGATGAGTGCGCGCACGCGCTCGTATACGGTTGCCACTTCCTGCGGCTCCTCTCAGGGCTCTTGGCGGCCGGAAGCGGCCAGTGCGACCGCACCGAGCACCCCATTCACGAATCGGCCTGACGACTCTGACCCATAACCCTTGGCCAGGTCGACCGCTTCGTTGATTGCGGCCCGAAGCGGGGCGCCGCGATTATCGAAGAGCACCTCGAAGACCGCAAGACGAAGCACATTACGGTCGACAGGTGCCATGTCCGCGAGGGGGAACGCGCCCGCGTGACGGGAGATCGTCGCGTCGATCTCCTCGAGGTGCGCCTGCACGCCATCCACGAGGCGGCGCACGAACGCATCGGCATCCTCGTCGAGGTCCGCCTCGCGCGAGTGGCGCTCGAGGATGGGCGCGATCGGCTTCGCGGACACGTCGGCCTCGAAGAGGACCTGGAACGCCACGATCCGGCTGCGTCGGCGGCCGCTACGAGGCATGGCGCTGCTCGCGAGGCTGGCGCTGGCTCACTGCATCACCAGCCCGCCATCGATGTTGAAGGTCTGGCCCGTGATGTACGACGCGCCGTCCGTGGCCAGGAAGCCCACGAGTGGTGCGATCTCGGCCGCGCTCCCGAAGCGACCCATGGGGATCTGCGTCAGGATCGTCGCCTGCTGCTCCTCCGTCAGCTTCGAGGTGAGGTCGGTCTCCACGAAGCCGGGTGTGACCGCGTTGACCGTGATGCTCCTCGATGCGACCTCGCGCGCCACGGACTTCGTCAGTCCGAGCATCCCGGCCTTCGAGGCGGCGTAGTTGGCCTGTCCCGCGTTGCCCATGACGCCGGCCACCGAGGAGATGTTGATGATCCGGCCCCACCGCGCGCGCGTCATGTGCCGCAGCACCAGCCTCGTGGCGATGAAGGCGCTCGTGAGGTTGGTCGCGAGGATGTCGTTCCACGAGTCGGTGCCCATGCGCATCACGAGCTTGTCGTCCGTGGTGCCGGCGTTGTTCACGAGGATGTCGACGCCGCCGAAGCGCTCGCGCGCCCCCTCCACGATCCGCTCGAGGTCCGCCTCGCTGCGCACGTCGCCGCCGGTCGCGAGGCACTCGCTGCCCAGCGCGCGCACCTCGGCCGCCACCGCTTCGGCGGCCGCCTCGTTGCTGCGGTACGTGAGCACCACGTTGGCGCCGAGGCGCCCGAGCTCGAGCGCGATCGCCGCGCCGATCCCGCGTGAGCCCCCCGTGACGAGGGCCGTCTTCCCCTCGAGAGGGCGCGCGGCGGCCCCGTCGTTCGTCATCGCGCCGCAGCCTCGAGGGCTGCCGTCGCGTCGTCGGCGGTGGCGACGTTGTGCGTGACGGCGCCCTTCGCGATGCGCTTCACGAGACCGGTGAGCACCTTGCCCGGGCCGAACTCGATGAACGTCGTGACCCCGCCGTCGACCATCGTCTGCACCGAGTCGACCCAGCGCACGGGGCTCGTGATCTGCTCCGTGAGCTCACGGGCGAGCTCGTTCGCCGAGGTGAGCAGGCGCGCGGTGACGTTCGAGACCACGGGCATGCGCGGACTCGAGAACTGCGCGGCCTCGAGGACGGTGCGCATGCCGGCCGCCGCGCTCTCCATCAGCGGCGTGTGGAACGCGCCGGCCACGGCCAGCGCGATGACCCGCACCGCCCCCGCCTCCGTGGCCGCCTTGCCGGCCGCCTCGACTGCGGCGAGCGTGCCCCCGATGGTGATGTTGCCGGGCGCGTTGATGTTGCAGAGCGCCGCGCCATGCGCCGCGCAGATCTCGGCGACGGGGCCGGGCTCGAGGCCGAGGACGGCCGCCATCGTGCCGGGCACCGCGTCGCAGGCCTCCTGCATCAGGCGGCCGCGCTCGCGGACGAGGCGTACGCCCTCCTCGAAGCTCACGGCGCCCGCCGCGATGAGGGCGGCGTACTCGCCGAGGGAGTGGCCGGCCGCGAAGTCGGGGCGGCCTCGCACCGCGCCTGCCTCGATGGCGGCCACGAGCGCCGCGATCGCGTGCACGACGAGGGCCGGCTGCGTGTTGACGGTGCGGACCAGGTCGTCCTCGGGCCCCTCGAAGCAGAGCGTCGAGAGCGGGAAGCCGAGGGCGGCGTCGGCCGCGTCGAACACCGCTCGGGCGGCCGGGGCGCGCTCGTAGAGGTCCTTGCCCATGCCGACGTGCTGCGCGCCCTGGCCGGGGAACAGCCAGGCGGTGCCGGGGGCGGGCGGCAGGTCGGGAATCGAAACAGCGGACATGAATCCTCCGACAGGGAACGAGGCGAGGGGAATGGGATGGGCCGCGAGTCTATCGCGAAGACGCGTCAGGGGCCCGCACCGAGGTCGACACGCAGCCGTTCGAGCACGCGTCGGTCCGTCTCGAAGGCCAGCTCCGGGAGGGCGTCGAGGGGGAAGAAGCGCGCCTCCGAGGCGTCGTCGCCCGCCTCGAGGGTGCCGCCCACCGCCTCACCGCGGAACCAGATGCCGACCGTGTGCGCCTCGGGCGAATGGAAGTTCGAGAGCACCTCGTACGGCTCGCCCACACGGACCTCGAGCCCCGTCTCCTCGAGGAGCTCGCGCCGGGCCGCCTCGCGCACATCCTCGTCGTACTCCACCCAGCCGCCGGGGACGTCCCACAGCCCCGCCTGCGCGCCGCCTCCGCGCCGGGTGAGCAGCACCTCGTTGCCCCTCGTGATCAGCACGGCGACGCCGGCCGGCGGATTCTGGAAGAAGACGAACCCGCACGAGGTGCAGGCCAGCCGCTCACGCCCGCCGCGCGCTTCGAGGGCGAACGGAGCGCCGCATTTCGGGCAGAAGCGGAAGCGCCGGGCGCCCGAGGCGTCCATCGCGAAGGGTGGCGTGACCAGGGAGGGCAGCCGTCCCAGCCTCGAGGGCTGGTGGGTCGCTAGGAGCGAGGCGCGCCGGGCTCGCCGAGGGGGCGGCCCTTGCGGTCGCGCTCGGACCTCGAGATGCCGTGGCTCAGCTTCCACTGGCCGGTGCGCGGGTCGCGCACAATCGAGGGCGTGGCGGCGTTGTGATGGCTGCGGCGGAGGCCTTGCTTCGCCTGCGAAGTTCGACGCTTAGGAACGCCCATCCGGGACCTCCGGTGCTGCCAATCGGGCGGACAACTCAGCGAGCGCCGACCATGCGGGTTCGATGTCCTCGGCCGGGCAAGCGCACGGGCCGTCGTTCAGGTCTGTGCCGCAGCGAGGACAGAGCCCCGCGCAGTCCGGGCGGCAGAGGGTGCGGATTGGACGCGCCGCCTCCTCATATTGCCGTACTGCCTCGCTGGCGTCGAGGTACTGCTCGTCCACCAGCCGGAACGTGTCTTCATCGACCTCAACCGGTCGCAGGGTAACGGGATCGCGAGTAAACGCGAAGAGCTCGTCGATCTCGAGGTCCACGGGCGTGGTGAATCGACGGAGGCAGCGCGAGCACTCGTACTCCGGCTCCGTGCGGACCTGCGCGCGCAGGAGGATGCCGCGGCTCGTGCGCAGGAGGTGGACGGCGCCGGTCACGAGGCGCTCGTAGCCCTCGGACTCCACGGTGGCCGGTTCGTTCTCCACGTGCATCTGCCGAGCAGCGCCCGGCGCCTCCCGCAGGAGCGTGGCGATGTTGAAGAGCACGGAGCCTCCAGGCGGGGCACGCCCGCAACGATCCGCGCAGAACAAGATTTCTGATACCCATCGTACCCGACCGCGGAGGCGGCGCGCGCGCCCGAGGTCAGGTCGCGGCTCGTCGCAGACCGGTCGCAGGCCGGTCGCGTTGAAAACGTATACTCCCGGCATCGCGAGCCAGCCCGGGGTCGCGACAGGGAGGTCGCATGCCCGCCTTCGGCTACCGTCGGGAGCAGGCGGACCCCGCCGACCCCGAGGCAGGAGCGCGATCCCTCGACGCCCAGGGGCTGGCGATCGCGGCGCTCTGCGGCCGGCGCAAGCTTGAGCTGGTCGCGATGTACACCGATCGCCTCGGAGAGCGGCGCGGCGTCGACCCGCAGTGGCTCGCGCTGCTTCGTGACGCCGCCTCGCTCGCCGGGAGCCGCGAGGCGCCCACGGTCGTGCTGCCCTCGTTGCGTGTGCTCGCCGAGCGCGCACGCGAGCGCCTGATGCGCGCGCTCCAGGTGCACGGGACCGGCGTCACGGTGCTCCTCGCGAGTGAGGAACGGCTGCCCGACGCGATGGCGGCTGCCTGGAACGAGCGCGGCGACGCCGACCGGCACGCCGAGCGCGTGCGCGAGGGCATGCAGCGCCGGGCGCTGCGCGGACACGCCCTCGGGCGGCCCCCCTTCGGGTATCGCGTGCGGGAGCACCGCCTGGAGGTGGATCGCGAGGAGGCCGAGATCGTCCGCGAGCTCGTGCGGTCGTACCTCGGCGGCCTGGGTGTGCGCAGGCTGGCGGCGCAGCTCAATGATCGAGGCCTGACCACGCGATCCGGCCGCCCGTGGAGCGCGACCGCGGTGCGCGACATCCTCCGCAACCCCACGTACCTCGGCACCTCGCGACGCCTCGGTGTGATCGTGAGCGATGCCCACGAGGCCATCCTCGGACGGGCGGAGTTCGAGGCGGTGCAGCGCCGCATGAGCGAGCGGCGGACCGCGCCCGCGGAGCAGGAGCGCCGCGCCTATCTCCTCGCCGGGTTGCTCCGCTGTGGGTACTGCGGCAACCGCCTCATCGGCGTGCGGCGGCCGGGCGCGGACCACGAGCTGGTCTACTACCAGTGCGAGTCGGCGACGAACCAGGGCCGCTGCGGCTATCACAGCCGCCGTGCCTACGAGCTGGAGGCCGAGGTGCGCGAGCGCCTGGCCGAGGTCGCGGACCAGCTTCCGCCGTCACCCGCCGACGCCCTCGGTGACGCCGCGCGCCTCGAGGCCCGCCAGCGCACACTTCAGCGCGAGGTCGACCGCGCGCTCGGCAACTGGACCAACGGCCGCTGGGGCACGCAGCGCCTGCTCGGCGAGGCCAGCGAGGCAGCGTATGAGCTCCTCGAGGTGGAGGTCGCCCTCGATGCCCTGCACCGAGGTGCGGACGAGGGCGCCGCGCACGTCGCACCTGACCTGCGGCACCTCCTCGCCGCGGGCTGGGACAGCCAGACCTTCGAGGAGCAGCGCGCGCTCCTCCAGCGCCACATTCGCGAGGTGACCGTCACGGACGAGGGCCTCGTGCTCGCGCTCGGCGCCGGCGAACCCGGCCGCGACCACGGCGCAGACGAGGAGCGCACGCCCTCGGACACCTGAGCGGTGATCATCGAGCGGTGGAGGGCACGCCCAGCGACCCACTCACGCCAGGGGGACCGGCCTCCCGCCCGCGTCGAGCAGAGCGTCCGCGAGCAGCTCTCGGAACGCCGCCAGCACCTCGTCGAGGGTGTCCGCGTCGACCTCGGAGTAGCGGGCCGTGAGGGCCTGGAGGGGGGTCGCTGTCCGCCGCTCGAGCACCGCCTCGATGTGCGCGGCGAGACGTGCATCGAGCGCCCGCTCGATCCCATCGACGTCGCAGGCCTGGATCGCCTGCAGCAACCGCGAGACATCGGGGCCGCCCGGCTGGTCGAGGACGACCGAGACCGTCGCTGCCGCCAGGCGCTGGCGTCGCGCCTCGAGCTGGCCGCGCACCGCCTCGAAGGCCGCCTGCACGCGCGCGAAGAGCGGCGGCTCCGGCCCGAGTGGCGTGGTCGTGTCGGCGGCCGGGTCGAAGGCCAGCAGCTCGTCGCGGAGACCCCGAGCGACGGCGCTCGCGTCCTCGCCGCGCGGCGGACCGAGCGACGCGATCGAGTTCAGGCGCTCGAGGGCGCGAAGCGAGCCCATCTCGCGCTCGATGCGGCCGCGGAGGTCGAGGGCGCGCTTGCGCCAGTGTTCGTGCACGGCGCGCCGAGCGCCCTCGTAGCGGCGCAGCCACGACCGCACCGCCGCAAGCGCGGGGCCGGTGTCGGCGCCCTCGATAAACCGCCACGGACTTGCCGCTGCGAGGAGCGCGCGACGGTCCAGGGCGAGCTCGGCCCACTCCCGACTGGACTCGGCGATCCGCGCGTCGTTCAGCGCACGCAGCGTCGAGGCGACATCGGGCATCGACTCGCGCAGCCGCTCGAGGAGGATCGCGGTGCTGAACGCATCGGGCGTGTCGAAGCGCCGCACGATGTGCCATTCGAGCGACTCCTCGGTCAGCGCGTCCAGCTCGGGTAGCGCGGCCAGTTCAGGCAGTGCGCCGAGTGACCCACCGTGCTCGCGCGAGAAGTCGCGGATCACCTCGAGGCGACGAGCTGCCTCGGCTGGTACGGGGGCGGGGTGCCGCACCGCCGTGGCGCCGGCCGCGAGGAAGTCCGCGAACTCGCGCTCCGGCAGCAGGCCCGCAGCCGGTGTGAGGCCGCGCGCGACGCGCAGCGCGACCTCGAGGTCCGCGCGCGGCCGCGCGTACGGCCCCGACTCCACGAGGTCCTCGGCGATGCGGGCCGGGATGTTCGCGACGCCGAGCCACGTCGGTGTCGTCTCGGGCGGCTGGCTTGAGGCGAGCAGGACCACGCGCACATCGGCCCGGGTCGGGTCGGGCGGATCGAGCAATCGCGGCGACCAGCGTCGAGCGGTGACCACCTCGATCGCGAGGAGCCGGCCGCCGACGGCGCGCTCGTAGAGGAGGGCGAGCGGCTCGGTGGCGCGAGTGGTGTCGAGCATCGCGGCCTCCATGCCTCGATGTAGCGAACTGGTGTTCTGATAGTGCCCCGGGCGGGCTCGTGTCAATCCTGCGCCGGGTGTGGAGTCAGGCGGTCGCGCGGCGTTGCGAGGTGAGCAGCGCAAACACGAGGCGCCACACCACCAGCATCGCGAGGGCGGCCGAGAAGGCCACGAGGTAGAAGCTCAGCGGGCTGAACCTCCCGAGGATCGCCGCTCGCACGAGGACGGCCACGGGAAACGCGATCGCCCACATCTGCGCCGCCTCGACGACGAGCGCGCGCGCATCGCGTGGCACGACCGTCCGGAGCCGCGGAACGCCGCTGGCCAGCAGCCACCCCGCGAGGAACGGGGCGGCCGTGGTGACGACGGCAAGCGCCGCCGCGAGGCCGACCGCCTCGTCGTGGGTCCTCCGGCCGGTCACCGCGAATGCGAGCAGGACGAGGGCGTCCCCGGCCAGGAGGAGAAGGCGTTGCGTGCTCATCCTCGCAGTCTACGGCAGGGCACGCGCGGGCCGAGGGACGCGGGTCACGCCACGCGCGGCTGGTCGTCCTCCGCGACGAGTGCATAGCCGCGGCGGCGCACCGTCTTCACTCGCCAGGGATGGCTGTCCTCGAGCTTTTTGCGCAGCCTGCACACCTGGACGTTGAGGCGATGCTCCGCGGGCTCGTCGCCCCACATCTCGCGCGCCAGCTCCTCGCGAGGCACGACGGCGCCGGCACGCTTCACGAGGATGGTGAGCAGCTCGAACTCGCTGTAGGTCAGGCTGAGGCGGCGCTCGTCGATCCACACGTTGTACGCCTCGAGGTCAACGACGAGGTTGCCGAGACTGAACCGCTGTTCCATCGGTCCCCCGTCTCCTGGCGGGCGCGCGCCGGGACGCCGCGCCTCGCGCCCCCCGAGGGCGGCGCGCCACCTGCGCTCCGGAATCACGGTGTCGCTGACGACGCTAGGCACCCAGGGTTTCGTTCAGATGTGCGGAAGGTTGCAGGCGGATGATCTCCATGTGTCGTCCGAGTTGCGGCCGCCCGCCATGACGGCCTCCCGTGTTGCCGGAGTGCGACCTCGAATGTGCGGACCGCGCGGCTGAGCTCCGTGTCACGATCCGGTGTCACGGGCGGCCGATCCCCGCGCCAGACCGATCGGTACAATCAGTCGTGTTGACGCCGGAGCGCCGCGCCGGGCCTCGAACCGCCGGCGCGCCCTTGAACGTCCGAGGCACGAGCGAGCCGGGAGCCAACGTGGTTGAGGCGGGCGTCGGCGAGCGTCGGATCCTGATCGTGGAGGACAACGAGGCGATCGCCCGGCTGCTGGCGGAGCTGCTCACCGATGAGGGGCACCACGTCCTGTGGACCGCCAGCGGCGCCGAGGCCCTTGAGCTCCTCGGAACATGGGCCCCGCACCTGATCCTGCTCGACATAGCGCTGGCCGAGATGGATGGGGACACGTTTCGCGAGGCGCAGCTCGCGATGACCCCACCGGCGTCGACGGTGCCGGTGGTGCTGGTCACCGGCGCCGGCGACCCCGAGCAGCTCGCGGAGCAGCTCGGTGCCGTCGGACTGGTGCGGAAGCCGTTCGAGCTCGACGACGTGCTGGATGTCGTCGAGGCGGCGCTGAACTCCCACCTCGAGCGCCGCTAGCGATTCGCCTCAGGCGGCCCGGCCGTGACTGCCTCCGCCGGGGTCGTGGTCCGCGGAGATCCCCGTTCCTGTCTCAAGGGCGAGCGAGCCACCGGCCTGCCGGGAGAGCGCCGCGTTGACCTCGGCCCCGGTGAGCAGCAGGAACGCCGAGAGGTACGCCCACACGAGCAGGACCACGACGCCGCCGAGCGCCCCGTACGTCGCGTTGTAGGAGGCGAAACTCGAGACGTAGACGCCGAAGAGCAGCGTCGCCGTCAGCCAGCTGAGGACGAACAGCGCCGCGCCCGGGCTCATCCAGCGGAAGGGGAGGCCGGCGTTCGGTGCCGCCCAGTAGAGGACGGCGACCGCCACCGCCACCAGCATGGCCACGAGCGGCACTCGTGCGACGTTCACCCACTGGCTGGCGGCGGGGCCCAGCCCGAGGTCCTCGAGGAGTTGCCGTCCGACCACCTGCCCCCCGAGGAGGACCACGAGGGCCGCGAAGAGACTCGTGCCCGCGCCCAGCACGAGGGCAATCGACACGGCGTAGCGTCGCCAGGCCGGGCGTGTCTCATCGACGTCGTAGACCCGGTTCATCGCCTTCATCATCGCGCGCACGCCCCCTGACGCGGCCCAGATCGCGGCCGCGACGCCTGCCGAGAGCAGCCCACCGGCCTGGGTCTCGAGCAGCCGATCGATCTGCGTGCGCAGGATCGAGGCGGCATCGGATGGGAGCGTCCCGCCGATCGCGTCCAGGATGCGCTCCGTGGGGTTCTCGATGCCCCCGACCTGAGCGACCAGCGCGCCGAGCGCGGTCACGAAGATCAGGAACGGGAACAGCGCGAGCAGGAAGTGATAGGACAGCTCCGCCGCGAGGCCGCTCACGTCGTCGTGCTGCACCTCGGACCAGACCGACTTGAGCGTGGTGAGCACTGGCCCCTCCTCGAGGCGCGCCCGCGTACGCCGACCGCTCGCGCGTTACAGCGTGACGCGGGTGCTCGGAGGGCCCGCGAGCGCAACAGCCACGCGCGCCCTCCAGGATCGTTCCCTATGCTCACGGAGCCAGGGGGCCGCCCCGCACGGCAGGGCGGCCCGTCCACTCAGCGCCACGTCAGCAGCGCCACCTCAGGGGCGTGCGTCACCGCCCGGCGCCATCGAGTCCGAACCGAACGCGCCCGAGTCAGCGCGCGGCGCCTCGAGGGCTTACGTGCGCACGAGCAGGTCGATCTCCCGGTCGAGTTCGTCGCGCGGGATCGCGACGTGCTCGGCGACCGCCCTGGCGAGGCTCGCGCGGTCCGGATCGACGTTGTCCAGGGCGTCGGAGGGGAGGCCAGGCCACCGGATCAGCGCCGCCTGCGTGAGCTGATCCCAGGCGTCAGCCCGCCATCGCACACCGTCCTGCGAGGAAAGCGGCTCACGTGCGTAGTCGTTGGCAATCGCGGCTTCCGAGCTGTAGCCGGGGGTCGTGCGAGGGCTCGCGCGGACCTCGCTCACGGGGAGTCCCGCGGCTTCGGCGATCTGCCGCTCCTGCTCGGGCAGCGCCTGGCCCGCCGCGCTCGCGCCCTCCTCGATGCGGTCACGACTGATGTTCCGGCCACCGGCCTGTGTGACGGCGCGTGCGGGACTCGCGGCACGGGCGTCACCGACCTGACCGGCGGGCGCGTCGGAGTGCTCGATCACGCCACGCCATCCGCCGGACTCTCGCCCGCGGGCCTCGATGAACGCACGGAACCGCTCGAGGTCGTCGCGGATCTGCCGCTCAGGCACTCCGAGCGCGTCGCCGACGTTCTCGACGAGCCCCTCGGGTTCGTAGCTCATCTCCAGGTGGACCTCCGTGCGGTCGCCCTCGACCTCGCGGAACCGCACGATGCCGGCGTTGGGCGCGCCATCCGTCGACCGCCAGATGATGCGCTCGTCCGGGACTTGCTCCTGGATCTCGGCGTCCCACTCCTTCTCGCGACCGCCGATGCTGGCACGCCAGCGCAGGTGTCGGTCATCGAGCTGGGTGACCCGCGAGACACCGTGCATGAAGAGGGGATAGCTCTCGAACTGAGTCCACTGGTTGTAGACGGCCCGGAGGGGCGCGTCGACGACGATGTCGCTTTCGACTCGTGCCATCACCATCTCCTTACGCTTGTGGCCTGTGCGTCATGAGGGGTTCTTCGCGCGATTCGCGTCACGGCATCACCGCGTCCCGGCGTCATTGCGCAACCGGCGAGGTGGTTGCTCGGACCGTGGGGGTCACGGTCAGAGTCGTCGTCGAGCGCACGGTGGTCGTCGCGCGGACCGTCGGAGCGACGGTGACATCGACGTCCACGGTGTCGGCGCACGCCGCGCCGAGGGCGCCCCCCGCCACGATGCCGATCACGGCGAGCTGTCGTCTGAGTGACTGCAAGCGTCCTCCCTACCCGCGGCGTTGGCCGGCGGTACCTCGGCGGCACGGTGGTTGCCTCGGCCGATCGACCGTACGAGGACACACGTGGGTGACTCGTGAGGCGGCTGCGCCTGCCGTTGCACCTTTGTCGCAACGCGATGCAACGCGACGCCTGCGCTGGCGTGCTGCATCGAGCGCGCCGTGCGTGCCTCGAGCCGCTGCGTGTCGCAGCCCCCGGCGCCGTCTCGCAGTTCCCTTGCGCGCGACGCATTCGATCCGCACGACATCGTGTCGGTTCCCCGCGCATGCCCGGTGCGCCGAGAGGGCGGTGCTACAGTCGGTCGCCCGGGAGGTGCGAGTGAACGCAGAGGCAGCAACGCGGCCGGCCTCGGAGAGACAGCAGTCGCCGTTCAGCCGGTTTGCCCGCGCGGCGGCGCACTGGACCGGTCACCCCATCGGATTCGGCGCGGCGGTCGCCGGCATCGTGGTCTGGGCCGTGTCCGGGCCGTTGTTCGACTTCAGCAACACGTGGCAGCTCGTGATCAACACCGGCACGACTGTGGTCACGTTCCTCATGGTCTTCGTGATCCAGCACACGCAGAACCGCGACGCGATCGCGATGCACCTCAAGCTGGACGAGATCATCCGTGCCGTGTCCGAGGCCCAGAACACCGTGCTCGACCTCGAGGACCTCGAGGAAGGCGACCTCGAGACCATTCGCCGTCGCTACGAGGCCCTCGCGCGCGCCGCACGCCTCGATGCTGGCGACGCGCAGGAGGACGCCCCGGGCCGCTGACCGTCGTGGACCGTGAGGTCCAGGCGAGGCCAACCCCGAGGTCGCCTCGACATCACGTGGTCACTTCAGCGACACCACGCTCACGTTGCCCGTGCGCCGAGTCACCACCGACGCAACGCCCGCCGGGTAGCGGTGGAGCTCGAGGTCGATCTCGGCGTCCCCCACTCGGAGCCGCGTGAGCCGCAGCCGGTCGATCGAGGGTGGCAGCACCGGGTGATCGAGGACGATGCGCTTGCCCAGCCCGTCGATCGTGAGGCCGAGGCAGGCTCGGAGCAGCATGAACACGGACCCCGCCGCCCACGCCTGAGGCGCGTTCGCAAGCGGGTAGCTCGTGGGGCCGGCCTCGGAGCGGCGCGGGAAGCCGCAGTAGAGCTCGGGGAGCCGCTGCAGATCGAGCACGCGCGAGGCGCTGAACACCGCATCGAAGAGTCGTAGCACCTCGGTGCGCAGCCCGTACCGCGACATCCCGTCGGCGATCATCGCGTTGTCGTGCGGCCACACCGAGCCGTTGTGATAGGACATGGGGTTGAACCGAGGCTCGCCGGCGGCCAGCGTGCGGATCCCCCAGCCCGAGAACAGGGGCGGAGACATCAGCGTCCGGGACACGCGCGTCGCGTGCTCGGCGGTGGCGATCTGGCCGAACAGCGCGTGCCCGGCGTTCGAGGTGCGCACCGCGCAGGCACGCCCATCGCCATCGATGGCCAGGGCGTAGATCCCGAGTTCGTCGAGCCAGAAGCGTTCTTCGAACACGCGTCGGAGCTGGTGCGCGGCGACCTCGCAGCGCTCGGCCTCGTCCAGGTGCCCGAGGGCAGCGGCGAGCTGTGCGCCGGCTCGCAGGGCCGCGAACGCGTACGCCTGCACCTCGCACAGCGCGATCGGTCCCGGTGCGTCCGTGCCATCGGCATGAAAGACCGAGTCCCCCGAGTCCTTCCACCCCTGGTTGCGGAGCGCGACCGCGTTTGGCTGGTAGTCGATGAGGCCGTCGCCGTTGGTGTCGCCGTACTCGAGGATCCACTGGAGCGCCGCGGCGATGGCCGGCCAGATCTCATCGAGGAGTGCGATGTCGCCGGTCGACTCGAAGTGCGCGCCGGCAAGCACCACGAACAGCGGCGTGGCGTCGACACTGCCGTAGTAGCGCTGGAAGGGCACCTCCCCGAGGGATGCCATCTCACCGAGCCTCGACTCGTGGAGGATCTTGCCCGGCGCGGCGTCGCGTGCCTGGTCGAACTCCCGTGCCTGCGTCGCGGCGAGGTAGCGCAGCACCCCCGCAGCCAGCGACGGCCGCACCCAGAGCATCTGGAGGGCGGCGATGATCGCGTCTCGTCCGAAGGGCGTGCTGAACCAGGGGATTCCGGCGTAGGGGAACGGCCCCGACTCGCTGCGGGTCTCCAGCATCAGCAGGTCCATCTGCGACCGGTTCAACCACGCGTTGAGGTCCTCGCTCGAGCTCTGGACCGAGCACTCCTCGTCAAGCTCGCGCGCGCGCTCGTCCTGCAGCTCGCGCAGCGCAGGGAGATACCTCGAGGGCCGCGGCGCGCGGGCCGCCGAGTCGTGCGCGGGGAGTGCAGTGACGGGGCCCGTGCTGGACAGGCACTCGACGCGCAACCACGCCGTGTGCACGCCTCCGGCCTGCAGGACGATGTCGAACGAGACGGACGATCCCGCGCGTGCCGACGGGTGTTGCGACGAGGCGATCACCGTCTCGCGGCGCACCGCATCGAGGCCGTCGTACGCCAGGACGATCCGGTTCGCGCGGCGCTCGAGGGGGTGGATGCGACCACGTTGCTCCCGGCGGATGCCCCGGACCTCGAAGATATCGCGGAAGTCCGCCTCGAAGCGCACGCCCAGCGAGAAGCGCGCCTCGCGACTGCCGTAGTTGTGGACCTCGAGGCGCTGGTGGCACGTGCCCTGCCAGAGGAAGAGGGTGCGGAGGATGTAGAGGGTCTCCGCGGGAACGGCCGAGCCGTCCTCCATCTCGAATTCCGGGTTCGTGAGGTCAACGCTCAGGAGCGAGTTGTCGGCGCTGACGCCCGAGCTCAGGAGGAGCGGGCGCTTGTGGGCGATGCGCAGATCGAGGTGCGAGAGGTGCCGCGTGCCCTCGTGGTAGAGCCCCTGCTCCCCGAGTCCGATCGGCTGGATGTCGCCGTAGCGGTCGAAGACGGCGAAGGTCTCCCCCTCCTTGAGGACGCGGGTTCGGTCATCGGCCAGCGCCGAGCGCGCTCGCACGTACCACTGCCCGCCAACTTCCACGAAGTCGTGCGGTTCGGGTTGCTGCATGAGCATGGTCAACCGTTCGAATGGAGGCGCGAGCAGCCAGGCTGTGGCCGCCCGCGCCTGCGTCCCTCTGCGGCCGCAGTGGCGAGGTCAGGCAATGGCCAGCTGCTCGGACGCCTCACTCCAGGTCGACATGTGCTTCTGTGCGACGCGCGCGTACACATCGAGGTAGTCCCGCGCCATCCTCGAGGCCGCGAAGCGCTGCTCGAACTCGGCGCGACAATCGGCGCGGTCGATCATGTGGAGGCTCTCGACAGCCCGCGCCGCCTCATCGACCGAGTTCACGATAAAGCCACTGACGCCGTGCCGAATCACCTCGGGGACCGAGCCGCGGTCGAAGGCGATCACGGGCGTGCCGCACGCGAGTGCCTCGATCATCGCGAGGCCAAAGGGCTCCGGCCAGTCGATCGGGAAGAGGAGCGCGCGAGCGCTGCCCAGGAACTCGTTCTTGCCGGTGTCATCCAGCTCCCCGATGTACTCGGCGTGGCGGCTGGCGCGCAGCCGCGGCTCGACGACGCTGGCGAAGTACTCGATGTCCGCGCCGTCGACCTTTGCCGCCATCTTGAGCGGGAGTCCGACGCGCTCCGCGATCTCGATCGCCAGGTCCGGGCGCTTCTCGGGCGACATCCTGCCGAGGAACGCGAGGTAGCCCCCGTCCCCGGGGCCGCACTCGAAGAGTGTCTCGGGGAGCCCGTGATGCACCGTGGCCTCCCAGTGTGCGTCCGGCGCGGGCGCTCGATGTGCATCGGAGATTGAGACGAGGGGGAAGTCGCTGAATTCACTGAAGAGCGGTCGCAGCGACGGCAAATCGAGGCGGCCGTGCAGCGTGGTGACGTGGGGGACCGGCAGCCGCCGCAGCATCGGCCACACCGACTGGTCGCAGTGGACGTGGACCACATCGAAGGCCCCGCGTTCGACGCGCTGCGCCAGGAGCTCGAACTCGAGCGCGTGGGCGACGGTCGCCTCGACCGAGTCGGCGCCATCGAGGCGCAGCGAGGTGATCCGAGGTGCGACCAGGCGGGCCCGCGTGGTCGAGTCGCCGCTGGCGAAGAGCGTGACATCATGCCCTCGGCGGACGAGCTCCTCGGTGAGGAAGTGAACGACGCGTTCCGTGCCGCCGTACAGCCGGGGCGGGACGCTCTCGTAAAGCGGAGCAACCTGCGCGATTCTCACGACACCCTCCCTGATGCCCGCCGGTCGCTCGCCGCAGGCCGTGATGGGCGGCTCGCAGCGTCCGAGATCGAGCGCAACAGGGGCGACGTACCCGACCCCCTCCGCATTGCCGCGGCATAAACGGATCGGGATACGGCGTGCATCGTGGGCATCGAGGGCTCCCTCGTTAACGCCGCTGGCGGCGGCCGCCTACCGAGCGCTATCGCTGGCTACGTTGCGGCTCGCGCTCCGGCGCGCGAGCGCTCGTGCGCGCTTCGCCGGTTGCGAGGGAGATCGGGCACGCAGCGCCGGCCCCGAGGCAGGCGTACCGCCGGGCGCAGGGCTCGGCGCCGGCGGCAACCCCGGTGCTCCGAGCGGTTGGCCCGGCTGAGGCGCCTCCTGCGGGATCGCGCGGTCCCCCTGGAGAGGCTCGCGCTCGGGTTGTCGGTCGGGGGCCGTGGGCGTCGGCCCGACGTTGGGGTTTCGCTCGTCCATCTCGAGGTCCCTTCTGCTGCCGCGCCGCGTGACGGCGGCGCCCCCGACAGCGTGCCCGACGACCCGTGGCGGTCCCTTCACGAACCAGCCTCAGATGTGGCTGCGGCATGTCGGCCACACGGCCGCGGTCCGGGCCCTCCCGGCGCTCGAGGTCCGCGGGGTCAGGCCTCCTGCGCTAACCTCGGCGCGACCCGGACCGGGAAAGCGTGAGGAGCGCCCGCATGACCATGTCGCCCGAGGCGATCAGCGACCTCGTCCACGAGGACCTGGCGCACCTCATTCACCCGCAGTGGTACGCCCCGGACCACCAGGCGCCCGTCATCTTTGACCACGGCGAGGGTGCATGGCTGTTCGACGTCCAGGGCCGGCGCTACCTCGATGCGCTGTCGTCGCTCTGGAACGTCGCCGTCGGACACGGCCGCGGGGAGCTGGCCGACGTGGCCGCGGAGCAGATGCGGCGGGTCGCCTTCACGAACAACTACGTGGGCTTCTCGAATGCGCCCGCGATCCGGCTGGCCGCCCGCGTGGCCAGCCTGGCCTACGACAACCTCAGCGGCGTCTTCTTCACCAACTCCGGCTCCGAGTCGAACGAGGGCGCCCTCAAGGTGGCGAGGTTCTACTGGAACCTCAAGGGTCGCGGGTCGAAGGTGAAGCTCATCGCGCGCGAGCGCTCGTACCACGGAGGCACGCTCGCCACCTCCTCGATGACCGGGCTGCCGCCGTTCTGGAAGTACTTCGGCCCGCTCGTGCCCGAGATGGTGCGCGCCACGAAGCCGGACAACCTCGAGTGCGACTGCACCCCGAACACCGACGGCGAGTGCGCGCACTGGCTCGAGGCCGCGATCCTGCGCGAGGGACCGGAGACCGTCGCCGCCTTCATCGGCGAGCCCGTCAAGGGCGCCGGCGGCGTCTGGACGCCGTCCCCCGAGTACTGGCCGCGCGTCCGCGAGATCTGCGACCGCTACGAGGTGCTGCTGATCGCCGACGAGGTGATCACGGGCTTCGGCCGGACGGGAAAGTGGTTTGCCCTCGAGCACTGGGGTGTGCAGCCGGACATCCTCAGCCTGGCGAAGGCCATCACCTCGGCGTACATCCCGATGGGCGCGTTCCTCGTGTCACGCGAGATCCACGACGCGCTCCTCGACCTCCCGTCCGATGCGCGCTTCATGCACGCGTACACGAACAGCGCGCACCCGGCAGCCGCGGCGGTCGGCCTCCGCAACCTCCAGATCTTCGAGGACGAGCAGCTCGTCGAGCGGGCAGCGGTCCTCGGGGAGCGGCTGGGCACCGGTCTCCGCGAGGCGCTGGGCGACCATCCGCACGTGACCAACCTCCGGCACCTCGGGCTCATCGCGGGCCTCACGCTGGTGCGCCACGCCGGGACGGGTGAGGCGTACGACCCGGCCGAGGCCGTCGGGGGTCGCGTCGCGCGGCATCTGCGCGAGCAGGGCCAGGTGATCACGAGGTTCGTGGGCGACCAGCTCGTGTTCGCCCCACCCCTCGTGAGCTCCGAGGACGACATCGACTTCCTCATCGACGCCACTGCGACAGCCATCCGCACCGTGACCGAGTAGCCCGCCCCTCGTCGGTCCGTCGGTGGCGGCTGCCAGACGACCACGGTATGTAGTACGGACGGCGAGGTGCAGGTGGAAGGGAGCTGCGAGTGAACGTGCGTGTATTCGTCCAGACGATGATCACGCTCGCGTCGGCATCGCTCGGACTGGTGGCCGCGCTGGCCTGGAACGAGGCGATCAAGGCGACGATTGCCCAGATCGCGCCGGCGTCCGAGGGGCTGACCGGCCTCTATATCTACGCGGTGCTCGCCACGGCGATCGCCGTGTCGGTCCTCGTGATCCTCGGGTGGATCGCCGCTCGCGTCGGTGGTGACGCGAAGATCAGTCGCGAGGCGGAGGGCTAGCGCTCGGCAGCGGCATAGGGACAATTCCCGATTGACGAGCCGCTGTACAACGACTAGCCTCCCTCTCAGTGAAAGGAGGTGATGCTCAGTGGTAGACGATAGTAGTCGGACGGTGGTGAGCCGGAGGCCCAGCATCTCCTCGGAGGTTCGTTCCTAAGAGGAAGCGTTCGGGCTAGGCACATCGCCGTTGTCCGACTCTTGGGGGCGTCTCGACTGCGGTCGAGGCGCCCCTTCTTCGTTCCTTCGCGTCCCCATCCCGCCATCGTCGCTTGCCACGCGCACGGCCTCGAGGCGCGCACGGCGAGCCCCGACCCACTCGCGAGCGTGTCCGTGCCGTTCGATGTGAACCTCTACCTGGCGTCGCTGCACCAGCTCCGAGGAGGCGAGCGGCCGGCCGTCGGTGCCGTTGGTGCCGTCGTGCGCTACCTCGAGCGCACGCCATCCACCATGGACGACGCCCGTGCGGGGGCGGCAGCTGGCGGTGCGCCCGGCACCGTGTATGTCGCGGGGGCGCAGTCGGCAGGCCGAGGGCGCCACGGACGAGACTGGCTGTCGACCGCCTCGGTGGGGCTGTACGCGACATATCACCTGCGGACATCCAGCCTCGAGGGGATGCCGCTGTACTCCCTGGCGGGCGGCCTCGCGGCGAGCGACGCCGTGCTCGCCGCCTCCGGGCTGGCGACCGTCCTCAAGTGGCCGAACGACGTGCAGCACGTGGCTGCCGATGGGTCAGCGCGGAAGCTCGGCGGCGTGCTCGCCGAGTCGCGGATCACCCCCGGCCATGCCGAGGCGGACGTGTTCCTCGGGGTGGGCATCAACGTCCGGGCCGTCCCGTTGCCCCCGGAGCTCGAGGCACGCGCGACCAGCATCGAGGCGAGCGGGTGCCCGCCCCCGGCGCTCGAGGTGCTGCTCGCTTCCCTGTCCCACGCGCTGAGCAGCTGGACGGCGCTCCTCGATGCGTCCCCGTCCGCCCTCATCGAGGCGTGGCGAGCCCGCCTCGTGACCATCGGCCAGCGCGTCCGCCTCGCGACTCCCGCGGGACCGGTCGAAGGCCTGGCCGTGGACGTCACTCCGAGGGGTGAGCTCGTGCTCCGTCACGATGACGGACGTACTGTCGCGTACGCGGCGGGCGACGTGACCACGTTGCCCTCGGGGGGTTCCGAGGGGCTCCGGGGTGCCTGAGCCGGATTGACCGCCCACGCCTCGGCACGTACGCTCCGAGCGATGAAGCGTGCGCCTGCCAGTCGTTCCGCGTGTGTCGCCCACGTCCACGCCCATGCCCATCGTGGGCATACGACGCCGTCGCGCGCGCTCCGCAGCTAGCTGGCTCGCCAGCAACAGCCCGCCACAGCCCCGCCGCGACGGCCCCCGTCGCGGCTTTTTGTTGCCGCGGCCGGTTCGCCCCGCGTGCCCAGCTCGCCGATAGGTGTCTACTGATGAACGAACCCACCGCCGACTTCGAGGCCGAAGCGCCCTCGAGCAGGGTGACGGGAATGCGCGACCTCGACCCCGGGACGATGGCGACGTTCCGAGGCGTGGAGCGCGTGTTCCTCGATGTCACACGCCGGGCTGGCTACCTCGAGATCCGCACCCCGACGGTCGAGCCGCTGCACCTGTACACCTCGAGCGGCTCGCTCTCGCCCCAGCTCCTCGACCGGACGTACTCCTTCCTCGACTGGGACGGCTGGAGCGGGGAGCGCGTCGTGTTGCGGCCGGACGCCACGGTCGCTGCGGCCCGCTGGTTCGTCGAGCAGGTCGCCACGGGCGCCCTCCCCGAGGGGCTCGCACGCCTCGCGTACGTGCAGCCCGTGTACCGGTTCGAGCCGGAGGGGATTGACCGCGAGATCTGGCAGTGCGGCGTCGAGTCCTTTGGCGTCGAATCGGGGGAGGGCGACGCGGAGCTGGTGCGGCTGGCGCTGCGCCTGCTGAGCGCGCTCAACATCGAGGGCGTCGAGGTGGAGATCGCGCACGCCGGACTGGTGCGCACCGCCCTCGAGGCGGCCGGCCTCGATCGCCGTGCGCAGGTCGAGGCGTACGACCGCCTGCTCTCCGGCGAGACCAGCGTCGCGGACGACCTGCTGGCGCAGTACCCGCAGGGGAGCTCGGCGCTGCGGTTGCTCCTCGGGGTGAACGGTGATTCGAGGGCGTACGTCGCCAACCTCCGCGCCACCCTCGGACAGGCGGTGCCGGCGCTGAGCGATGCGCTCGCGGAGCTCGAGGCCGTCGCCGACGCCCTCGACGAGCTGGAGGTGCCGTACCGGGTCGTCCCGGCGACCGCACGCAACCTCGAGTACTACAGCGGGGTCACGTTCCGCCTGCTCGTGCAGGACCGCGAGTGCGTGGCCGGCGGGCGGTACGACGCGCTGTGCGAGGCGATCGGCGGCGAGCCCGCCCCCGCCTCGGGGTTTGGCGCCGACCTCCTGGGCCTGGCCGCGCTCGTGCCCTCCCGCGTGCCGCGCCGCCGTCGGGGGCACTCGCAATGAATGAGGCGCCGAACGAGCCGTACGAGGCATCGAACGAAGTGCCGAGCGTGCGTGTCGCCCTCCCGCGCGGTGACCTCCGCGTCCCCCTCGCCGAGCGCCTCCAGCAGGCGAACCTCGACGTGCCCGGCTACCGCGAGGGGGCACGCACCTACCGATTCGAGGTCGAGGATGTGGAGGGAGTCGGGGTGCGGGTCTTCTCGGACCGTGACATCCCGATCCAGGTCGCCGTCGGTCAGTACGAGCTGGGCATCGCGAGCCGCTCGGGCGTCGACGAGCTGCTGGCTCGCCACCCGCGGGAGTCCCTGGTGCTGATCCGTCCGCTCGATGTCGGGGCGAACCGCCTCGTCCTCGCGGCGGCGTCCCGCGTCAGCCTCGAGGAGCTCGCCTCCACGTGCACCGTGCGCGTCACCACCGAGTTCCCCAACCTCGCCGAGCGGTGGCTGAACCGCGCGCGCGTGCCCGCGTATCGCGTGATCGACGTCTGGGGACAGCCCCAGGCGTGGCTGCCCGAGGACGCCGAGCTCGCGCTACTGCCGGAGGCCGATGCCCTCGCCGAGGGGCTGGTGCCGCTCGTGACCGTGCATGACGGTCCCGCCTGGCTCATCGGGAACCGCGATGCCCTCGCGCGGAGCGACCTGGGCGCGGCGCTGCGGCTGCTGTTGCGCCTGCCCGCGGGCGAGGCGGGCGCCGGGTTCATCGAGCCCGCACCCCTCGAGGTGCGCCCGGGGCCGAGGCCCGTGCCACGCCGATCGAGCCCGCGCCTGCGCATCGCTGTGCCGGACGGCCACGCGCAGCGCCACACCGTGGCCGCGCTCGCGGCCGCCGGCATCGCCTTCGAGGGCTACACGGAGCAGGAGGCAGCACGCCGCCCGCGGAGCGTCACTCCCGGCCTCGAAGACCTGGAGGTGAAGGTGATGCGGCCGCAGGACATGCCGCGCGCCGTTGCCCTCGGGCTGTTCGACCTCGGTCTGACGGGCCGCGACTGGCTGATGGCGCACCGGGCCTCGTTCCCCACCTCGCCTGCGGTGGAACTCGGCGACCTCGGCCGTTCGAGGTACGATCTAGGAGCCGTGGTGTCCGAGGACGTGCCGGCAGAGACGATCGAGGACGCGGTGGCACACTGGAGACGTAACGACGCCCGAAAGGCGATTCGCGTGGCCTCCGAATACGTCGCGCTCGCCGACCGCTATGCGCGCGACCGCCACCTCGGGCGGTACACCGTCATTCCCATCAACGGGGCATCCGAGGGCTTCGTGCCCGAAGACGCGGACATCCTCATCGAAGGTTCCGAGACGGGCACGACACTGCGCGCAAACCGCCTGCGCATGATCGATGTGATCATGGTGTCGACGAACTGCATCATCGGGCACCGCGAGCGGCCGGCCGGCGCACTCGGTGAGCTGCGGGACGAGGTCGTGCGACGGCTCGTTGCCGCGGCGCCGGGACCCGAGGGGGTCTAGCGTGCCATCGCTCGGGCAACACATGACCCGTGCGCGCCTCGTGGCCGAGGTGCTGCGCGCACCGGCGCTCGACGCACACCGCGGGCTGTTCTACCTCGGGGCCACCGCGCCGGACATCCGCGTGCTGACGCGACGCGACCGCATCCACACGCACTTCTTCGACCTCGAGTGCCTGGACATGCAGGACTCGGTCGCGAAGATGCTCGAGCAGTACCCCGGCCTGCGCGACCAGGCGACGCTCGACGCGATGACGCGGGCGTTCATGGCCGGCCTGATCACGCACCTCGTGCTGGACGAGGTGTACATCGACACGATGTATCGCGACTACTTCGGCGCGCGCTCCTCGATGGCGCACGACCCCTTCGCGGACGTCCTCGACCGGGCGCTCCAGTACGAGATGAACCGGCGCGAGCTGGAGGACGTCACGGCCCTCCGGGACATCACCAGCGCCCTCGAGGAGTGCGAGGCGCGTGCCTCGGTGGACTTCATCGATGGGTCGTACCTCGGCCAGTGGCGGGAGGTCGTCCTCGACTTCGCGCGCCAGGGACCGACGTGGGATCGGTTCCCGCGCATGATGAACATCCACCTGCGGCGCGCCGGGATGACCGACGAGCAGATCGAGGAGCACACGAAGGATGGGCCGGCGCTCGCGCAGCGGTCCCTCGATTACGTCGGCGAGGTGCGCGTCGCGCGCTTTGTCGAGGACGCTACGCGGCGCGCGCAGGTCAGCGTCGAGCGCTACCTCGCAGGACCGAGCGCCGCATGACCTCACGGACGCGCGCGCTCCGCATCGTCGTCGGCGCCGAGGCCGCGCGCGCCTCGGTGCTCGCACGAGCCTCGCTGCAGGCTGCGGACCTCCCCGACGCCGTGCGCACCACCCTGCGCGAGGTGTTCGGCGAGGACCTCGACGCGCCCTCGGCGGTGCGGCGCATCATCGAGGACGTGCGCGCCACCGGCGACGAGGCCGTCGCGCGGTACACCCAGCGCTTTGACCGCTCGGCGTTCGACACCTCGGAGGTGACGCGCGCCGAGATCGACGCCGCCTTCAGGGCCGTCGACCCCGATCTCGTCGAGGCGATCACGTTCATGGCGGACCGCGTGCGGCGGTACCACGAGACGCAGCAGCGGCACGCGCCGCGCGGCTTCACCGAGCACGGCCTCGGCCAGATCGTCCGTCCGATGCAGCGAGCCGGGATCTACATGGCCGGCACCGATGCCGTCCTGCCGTCCTCGATCATCCACACGGTCGTGCCGGCGCGCGTAGCGGGCGTCGAGGAGATCGTGGGGGTGAGCGCGGCGCGCGCCGACGGCACGATCCACCCCCTGAAGCTCGTGGCCGCCGAGGTCGCCGGCGTGCAGCGGATCTTCCGCGCCTCGGGCGCGCAGGCGGTGGCGGCCCTTGCATTTGGCACCGCCTCGATTCCGCGGGTGGACAAGATCTTCGGGCCGGGCGGCCTCTTCGTGACCCTCGCCAAGCAGCAGCTCTATGGGACCGTGGGCATCGATGCGCTGTTCGGGCCGACCGAGACGCTCGTGCTGGCCGATGACAGCGCCGCGCCCGACCTCTGCGCCGCGGACCTCCTCGCACAGGCGGAGCACGACGTGCTGGCGACTCCGGTGCTGATCACGACGAGCCTCGCGCACGCCGAGGAGGTGGCCGCGGCCGTCGATGAGCAGCTCGCAACCCTCGAGCGTGCCTCGACCGCCGCGCAGGCGCTGGCCCGAGGTGGTGCCGTGGTCGCGTCGAGCCTCGACGAGGCCGTGGAGCTGGCCAACGAGTTCGCGCCGGAGCACTTCTGCCTCCTGACCCGCGAGAACGAGCGACTCGTGCCCCTGGTGCGCAACGCGGGCGGCATCTTCGTGGGCGAAAGCTCTCCCGAGGTGCTGGGCGACTACGTCGCGGGACCGAGCCACGTCATGCCGACGGGCGGATCGGCGCGCTTCGCCTCGCCGCTGTCGGTCAACGACTTCCTGCGCGTGATCTCGCTGGTGGACGTCTCGCCCTCGGAGTTCCGCCACATCGGACCGTATGCGGCCACGCTTGCGCGCGCCGAGGGGCTGACGGGTCACGCGCGCGCCATCGAGATGCGCCTGGAAGGTCGCTAGTGCCTCGCTTCGAGCCATCCACCTCGTTGCGCGCGTCAGTGCGCGCGCTCACCGGCTACGTGCCTATCGAGCCGCCCGAGGAGGTCGCGGCGCGCTACGGCATCGCGCCGGAGTCCATCGTGAAGCTCGACGGCAACGAGAATCCCTACGGCCCCTCGCCTCGAGCGGTGGCGGCCCTCGCGGCGCCGTACGCGGCGCACCGCTACCCGGATCCGGACCAGCGGCGGCTGCGCTCGGCCCTCGCGAGTCACCTCGGCGTGCCGGTGGAGAACGTGCTGGCCGGCGCTGGCTCCGATGAGCTGATCGACCTCATCTTCCGCGCGTACATCGAGCCGGGCGATGCGATCGTCGTGGCCCCGCCGACGTTCGGGATGTACGCCTTCGACGCCGAGTTGCACGGCGCGTCGGTCGTCGAGGTCCCGCGCGGCGAGGGCTGGGCGCTCGATGCCGAGGCCCTCCTCGATGCGGCGTCGGGCGCAAAGGCCGTCTTCATCCCCTCACCCAACAACCCGACAGGCGACGTGCTGGCGCCGGCACTCGTCGACCGGCTGCTCGAGGCGGGGGCGCTCCTCGTGGTGGACGAGGCGTACATCGAGTTCTCGCACGCCACCTCGCTCGCCTCGCGGGCCGCCGAGGGCGCGCCGCTCGTCGTGCTGCGCACGTTCAGCAAGTGGGCGGGCCTCGCCGGGTTGCGCGTCGGCTACGGCGTCATGCCCGCGGAGATGGTCTCGCTGCTGATGCAGATCAAGCAGCCGTACGACCTGAACGTGGCCGCCGAGGTGGCAGCCCTCGCTTCCCTCGAGGACCGCGCGGTCCTCGATGAGCGGGCGTGCGCGATTACTGGCGAGCGTGACGCCCTCGCCGAGGCGTTGCGCGCCACGGGCTGGGTCCACCCCTGGCCGTCCGAGTCCAACTTCCTGCTCTGCCGCCTCGATGGCGCGCGTGGCCTCGAGGTCCGCGAGGGGCTGAGGCGGCACGGCGTGTTCATCCGCTACTTCGACACGCCGCGACTGCAGGACCACGTTCGCATCTCGATCGGGACGCCCGAGGACTCCGCGCGCCTGCTGGCCGCCCTCGAGGCAGTCCGTGCTGACATCGATGCCGGGAGGCTGCACGCATGAACGACCGCCGCGCCACCGTGGACCGCGAGACGGCCGAGACGAAGATCCACGTCAGCCTGAACGTCGATGGGTTCGGCCGCGCCGAGGTGCAGACGGGTATCGGGTTCTACGACCACATGCTGACCGCGTTCGCCCGCCACGGCCGCTTCGACATCGATGTGCGCTGCGAGGGCGACCTGCACATCGACGCCCACCACACGATGGAGGACACGGCGCTCGCGCTCGGCGCGGCGTTCGACCGTGCCCTCGGGGACCGCACCGGGATCACGAGGATGGGCGACGCGCTGGTACCCCTCGACGAGGCGCTGGTGCAGGCCGTTGTGGACATCTCGGGGCGTCCGTTCGCCGTCACGAGCTTCGACTGGGTGGGCGAACGCATCGGTGAGGCGCCCACGGAGATGGTGGCGCACGTGCTGCAGTCCTTCGCGACGGCGGCACGCCTCACGCTGCACGTGCGCCAGCTCGCGGGCGCGAACGACCATCACATCGCGGAGGCCACGATGAAGGCGCTCGGGCGCGCCCTCGATGCCGCCACCCGCCTCGATGAGCGCATCGCGGGACAGGTGCCGTCGACCAAGGAAACGCTCACCACCTAGCCGCCTGGCTACCTGGCCAGCACGCCCCGTCGAGGGCAGCGCGGAGGCCGCGTGCGACTCCTCCTCACCGGCTTCGAACCGTTCGGCGGCGAGACCGTGAACCCCTCGTGGGAGGTGGCGCGCGCGATCGATGCCGATCCGCCGCGGGACGTCGAGGTGACGACGCTGCGCCTCCCCGTGCGCGGCCGGATCTCGTTCGCGCGGCTGATCCCGGCCCTCGAGGCGGGCAACTACGATGCCTGGCTCGGTCTCGGCGAGGCCGGCGGTCGCGCCCCCCTCTCGGTCGAGCGCGTCGGCATCAACATGCTCGTCGATGGCCGGGGCGCGCCGGAGCAGACGCTCATCGAGGACGGGCCCGCCGCCTACTTCTCAGGGCTCCCGGTCGCCGAGGTGGCCGCGGCGATCACGAGCGCGGGCGTGCCGGCGCAGGTGTCGAACACGGCGGGCACCTACATCTGCAACGAAGTCCTCTACGTCGTCCAGCACCACCTCGCGACGCGCGGGCATGACCTCGTAAGCGGCTTCATCCACCTGCCCTTTCTGCCCGAGCAGGTGCTGACGAAGCCCCCCGGAACACCCTCGATGGCGCTGGCGACCCAGGTGACCGGCGTGCGCGCCGCCATCGAGCGCATGCGCGCGCTGCGGGACCGTCGTGGCTGACTCTGCGGCCGACCCTGCGACCCTCGAGCTCCTCGCGTTCGCCCTCGGCCTGGCTGATGCGGCCGACCTCGTCACGATGCGGTACTACCGTGCGGCCAACATCGACGTGCGTGCGAAGGCGGATCGCACCCTCGTGACCCGCGCGGACCTCGAGGTGGAGACGGCGCTCACCGAGGCGATCCGCGGCCGCTATCCAGACCACGCCGTCCTCGGCGAGGAGCACGGGCTCAGCGGCGGCCCCGAGGCGCCCGTGCGCTGGGTCATCGACCCGATCGACGGGACGCACTCGTACGCCCGGGGAATCCCGGTGTGGGCCACGCTCATCGCCGCCGAGGTGGCCGGCCGCCTTGAGGTCGGCGTCGCGTCTGCGCCTGCCCTCGGGACACGGTGGTGGGCGGGGCGTGGCCTCGGTGCGTACCGCGCGCCGCTGCCGTGGGCGCTCGGACCCCTCGAGGGCGAGCGCATCCACACCTCGGGCATCGCGCGCCTCGAGGACGCACAGGTCCTGTACGGCTCGTACGACCTCACGGCCGACGCGTGGGGTGGCCGCGCCGACGGCGTCCTCCGGGACGCATGGCGGACTCGAGGGTTCTCCGACTTCTGGGGCCACGCGCTGGTCGCGGAGGGCTCCGCCGAGGCCATGCTCGAGGGCGACATCAGCCCGTGGGACATCGCGGCGATGCTCGTGATCGTCGAGGAGGCGGGTGGGCGCCTCACCGACCTCGATGGCCGCGCCACCATCGAGGCGGGGCACTGCATCACCTCGAACGGCGCGCTCCACCAGGAGCTGCTCACGCGCCTCCGAGGCTAGCCGGACCGCCCTCGGCGGCGACGGTGCCCCTGGCGGCTACTCGCTACTCGCCACCCACGGACACGGAGACCGGCGTCGAGGGCGCGACCACCGAGTACGCCCCCGGGCGCTCCGAGGCCTGCAGTTCCACCTGCCACCCCTCGTTGCTGGGGAGCCGGAGGTGGTGGATCCCCGGCACGAGGCCGAAGTCGCGGTCCGGCTGGAGCCAGCCGCGCGTCGCGAGGCCCTCGATTGGCGCGGGCTCAAAGAGGAGCATTGCGCGCCCGAGCAAGCGACCGCCCGACTCATCGAACACGTCGACGTGCAGGTTGGGTGGGAGAGTCAGTTGCGTTGTCATCTCGACCCCTTCCGCCAGGCACTACCGGCTTCGCGGCCGTTCCTGACTCGAGGGCCGTGGCGCCATCGAGGCAGCCGCGAGGCCCACAGCGTACGCCTCCCGTGTTACGGGCGCGTGACGAACGCTCCGGGACGAGAGCGATGGGGTCGCGTCGTTAGGAGGCTCGGACCGCCTCCGGTGCGGCCTCGATGGTGAAGGAGAACATCTCGATCACGCCGTTCGCGAGGAGCTTGCGGCACATCGAGTCGATATCACCCTGCGCAGCAGCCTCGCCATCCGCCTCGAGCGTGACCTCGATGTGCTTCCCCACGCGCACGCCTCGGACGCCGCCGAACCCCAGCTCTCCGAGGCTGTCACGAACCGCGAGGCCCTGCGGGTCGTTGACCAGCGGCTTCAGCATCACGTCGATGCGCGCCAGGTACGTCGAGGCCATGGGTGCTCCCTGCAGATATCGAGTCAGGCGGCGGGGTCGGGCAGTGCGAGGCCGGTCAGTCGCCGGTACGCCTCGATGTAGCGCTCACTGGTGTCGCGGACCACCTCGGGAGGCAGTTCCGGCCCGGGCGGCTCCCGATTCCAGCCTGTGCTGGTGAGCCAGTTCCGGAGGTACTGCTTGTCGAACGACGGCTGGTCGTGACCCGGCTGATACTGGTCGGCGGGCCAGAACCTCGAGGAGTCTGGCGTCATCACCTCGTCGATGAGCGTGACCTCACCGTCGAGCATGCCGAACTCGAACTTGGTGTCCGCGATCAGGATGCCGCGCTCCCGGGCCACGCTCGCGCCGTACCCGTACAACGCCAGGCTCCGCAGCTTGAGCACGTTCGCGAGGTCGACGCCGACGAGCGCCTCGACGTCCGCGTAGGTCATCGGCAGGTCGTGGCCGGTGGCGGCTTTCGAGGTGGGTGTGAACAGCGGCGCGGGCAGCTCCTCGCACTGGCGGAGGCCCGGCACCACCTCGAGGGTGGTGGGTGATCCCTCGCGCTGGTAGTCCGCCCACGCCGACCCTGCGAGGTAGCCACGCACCACGCACTCAACCGGGATGGGTTCGGTCCGGCGCATCACCATCGAGCGGCCGAAGAACGAGGCGTCCGCGTCCACGCCGAGGGCGCGCGCGTTGTCCGCCTCGAGGACCGCGATCATCGCGTTCGGCACCACCGCCGAGGTGCGCTCGAACCAGAAGGCGGAGATGCGTGTGAGCACCTCACCCTTCCGAGGAATGCCCGTCGGCATCACCACATCAAACGCCGAGACGCGGTCGGTGGCCACGATGAGCAGGCGGTCGCCGGGCAGGTCGTAGATGTCGCGCACCTTGCCCGAGCGTGGCTCGTGCCCCGGGAGGGCGGAGCGCATCATCGGCGTGCTCACCATCGCGATTACCTCCAGCATCTGGGGAACGGTGGGCCGCCCCAACCGGTGGATCGCGTCGAGCGTCTGCTGCAGATGCGCGCGCAGCCGCCGACGCGTCTCGATCTCCTCGCCCAGCCGGTCGAAGAGCGACTGGACCAGCCCGAGGAGCCCCTGTGCATCCGTCGCGAGCGCTGCTCGCGTGTCCGCCACGTTGAGGCCCATATGCCGGAGCGCCACCACCTGGTACAGGCGCGTCACATCGTCCGCGTCGTACAGGCGATGGCCGGCCGTCGACCGGCCAGACGGTCGAAGCAGGCCCACCTGATCGTAGTAGCGTAGGGCGCGAACCGTCAGCCCGGTGGCCTTCGCCAGTTCGCCGATACGCCAGCCGTTGGCTTCCCCGTGCCTGTCCATGGCCCCCACGCTAGACCGTGACGCCACGTGAGCTGCAAGCGGCCCGGCTGCGTGGCGGGCCTCCCCTGCCCGGGCAGCCCTCGAGGACTAGCGCGCGCCGGCCGGCTCGAGGGCTGGGAGCAGCCCGATCCTGCGGAACGACTCGTCGACGTGGCCGAGGAACGAGCGGTAGTCGAACAGCGCGTCGAGCGCGCGGTCATCGAGGTGCGCGCGCACCTCGGGGTCTGCGCCGAGCAGCGCGCGGAGCGGGCGCTCCTGGTCCCACGCCGTCATCGAGTGCCGCTGCACGATCTTGTACGCGTCCTCGCGCTTCAGGCCCGCCTCGATCAGCGCCAGCAGCACCTTCGAGGAGAACACGAGGCCCTGCGTCTGCTCGAGGTTGCGCAGCATCCGCTCCGGGTACACCACGAGGCCGGTCATCACGCCGGTGAAGATGTGCAGCATGTAGGCGAGCAGGCCGGTGGCGTCGGGGAGCACGATGCGCTCGGCGCCCGAGTGCGAGATGTCGCGCTCGTGCCAGAGCGCCACGTTGTCGAATCCCGTCTGCGCGTAGCCTCGGAGGACGCGCGCGAGCCCGCAGACCCGCTCGGTCAGCTCCGGGTTGCGCTTGTGCGGCATCGAGGAGGACCCGGTCTGCCCGATGGAGAAGGGCTCCTCGGCCTCCCGGATCTCCGTGCGCTGCAGCCCGCGGATCTCGAGGGCAAACTTCTCGAGGGAGGCGCCCACGCCGGCGATCGTCGCGAGGTAGAACGCGTGCCGGTCCCGCTGCAGCACCTGTGTGGTGACGGGCGCCACGGCCAGGCCGACCCGCTTGCAGGCGTGCTCCTCCACCGAGGGCGGCACGGTGCCGTGCGTCCCCACGGGCCCCGACATCTGCCCGACCGCCACGTGCTGCCTCGCGAGGGCGAGCCGCTCGAGGTGGCGGCGCAGCTCGTCGACCCAGACCGCCAGCTTGAGGCCGAACGTGGTCGGCTCGGCGTGCACGCCGTGCGTGCGTCCGATGCAGACCGTGTCCTTGTGCTCGAGCGCCTGCCTCGAGATGACGAGCCGCAGCTCCTCGACCTGCTGCACAAGAAGGTCGAGCGCCGCCACCATCTGGAGGCTGGTCGCCGTGTCCCAGATGTCGTTGCTGGTGACGCCGTAGTGCACCCACCGCGACTCCTGCCCCAGGGAGTCCGAGACGGAGCGCAGGAACGCGGTCATGTCGTGGTGCGTCTCGTCGATGTAGCGCAGGATGTCGCCGACATCGATGCGCGCGTGCTCGGCGACCTTCGCGGCGTCCTCGTGAGGCACGACGCCCTCGGCCGCCCACGCCTCAACGAGGGCGATCTCCACGTCCAGCCAGCGCGCGAACTTGTACTCGTCCGACCAGATCTCGGTCATCTCGGGACGGCTGTATCGAGGGATCACGGGAAGCCTCCTCCCTCGGACTCCCGAGGGCTGGGGACGGTCGGGGGCGGCTCGGGCAGATCGTAGTCCACGAACTCCTGGCGCACGGGCGCGAACACCTCGACGAGCGTGGCCACCTCGAGGGCGCGCACGAAGTGAGGCTCCCCGCCGGGGATGAGGTACGAGGCGCCGGCGGCCAGCTCGCGTTCCTCGCCGTCGCTGAACCGGAGGACGACACGACCCGTGGCGACGTACCCCGCCTGTTCGTGGGGGTGCGTGTGCTCCGGCACCTCGGCGTTGGCCGCGAGACGAATCTCGACGAGGGTGGCGTTCACGCCGGACACGAGCGTGCGCCTCGTGACCCCGGGGAACATCTCGACGGCATTGATGTCGCCGTAGTGCCGGTGGTGGGGAATGATGCCGGGGCTCATCGCTGCGCTCCTGTCGCGATCGGGTCAACGCCGAGGATCAGGCGCGCGAGCACCCTCCCGAGGCCGTTCCGCTCGAACTCATCGCCGAAGAGCGCGCCGCCTGCCGAGGCCGTTCCGCCGTCGACGGGCACCACGTGGGCGTAGCGCTCGATCGCTGCCTCGATCTCCGGGCGCGCCCGCTCGAGGCCCGCGTCGGGCAGCTCGACCGGGCGGATGTTGCGGATGATGAACTCGCGGTTCCCCTCGAGGGCGGCAAGCGTCGCCCGCACCATCGAGCCGCGCGTGCCGCCCCACGCCGCCATGAAGTGCATGCAGGCTGTCCCAGGCTCCGCGGAGGGGGCGTCGCGCTCGGGGTAGGCCTGCGCGGGCAGCGCGTCGAGGTCGATGCGGCGGCGGCACTCGCGCATCGGGCAACGCAGCTCGCGCGTCATCGAGGTGCCCCCACGGCAGCCTCGGCGGCCACGCCGCGCGCGCCGATGTCGGTGCGGTAGTGCGCGCCCTCGAAATGGATGCGCCCGACGTTCTCATACGCGCGCGCCTGCGCCTCGGCGATCGTGGCGCCCGAGGCGGTCACGCTCAGCACGCGCCCACCTGAGGTGACGAGCTGCCCCTCGGCGTCAGGCGCGACGCCCGCGAAGAACACAGGCACGTCCGCGTCGACGTCGCTCAACCCCTCGATGCGCGCACCCGTGGAGTAGCTCCCCGGGTACCCGCCCGAGGCCATCACCACGCACACCGTCGCGCGCGCGCTCCAGCGCACCTCCACCTGGTCGAGGGTGTTCGTGGCCACGGCCCAGCAGATCTCGAGCAGGTCGCTCTCGAGGCGTGGCAGGAGCGCCTGCGCCTCCGGGTCGCCGAAGCGGCAGTTGTACTCGACCACGCGCGGTCCGTCCGCGGTGAGCATCATCCCCGGGTAGAGCACGCCTCGGTAGGGGCGCCCGGCCTCGAACATGGCGCGCACGGTCCGCTCCGTCACGTCGCGCTCGATGGCGCGCGCATCCGCCTCGGCGAGCCAGCCGGGAGGCGAGAAGACACCCATGCCGCCGGTGTTGGGGCCGCGGTCGCCGTCGAACACGGGCTTGTGGTCGCACGAGAACGGCATGTGGCGCACCGTGACGCCGTCGGTGAAGGCATGCGCCGAGGTCTCCGGGCCAGCCATGCGCTCCTCGATGAGCACGCGGCTCCCCGCGTCGCCGAACGCCCGGCTCACCATCGTGGTCTCGAGGGCGGCCCGTGCCTCCTCGAAGCTGGCGGCGACCACCACGCCCTTCCCGAGGGCGAGGCCGTTGGCCTTCACCACGGGGGCCGCCGCGCCCGCATCCTCCAGCTGTCGCAGGTACGAGTGCGCCTCGGTGACCGAGTCGAACGCGCGCGCCTCGGCGGTGGCGATGCCCGCCTGCCGCATCACGTCCTTGGCAAACGACTTCGACCACTCGAGCTCGGCGGCGCCGCGCGTTGGGCCGAAGCAGCGAATGCCCTCAACCGTCAGGCGGTCGACCACGCCCAGCGCGAGCGGGTCGTCGGGCCCCACGATCACGAGGTCGGCGCGCACGCGCTTCGCGAGGGCCGCCACCGCCTCGATGTCGGTCGCGGGCACCTCGGGTACGTTCTCCCCGAGGTCGGCCGTTCCGGCATTGCCCGGCGCGATCCACAGCTGTGCGAGGAGCGGCGATTGCGCGACCTTCCACGCGATCGCGTGCTCGCGGCCGCCGGAGCCGAGCAGCAGCACGTTGAGCGGTGACGTCACGGCGCCGTGGCCGCCTTGAACGCTGCGAGGTGCTGCCTGTCGAGCTGCTTGAATCGCGCCTGCGCCGCATCGACGGCGGCCTGCAACTCGGCGCCGCGAGCGGCAAAGTCCCCGTCGACCGCCTCGCCTGCCGCCATCCGTCGAGTCATCTCGGCGGTGTGGGTGGCTCGCGCCTCGCGGGCAGCGAAGTGCGCGGCGCGCGCCTCCGTGCGCAGCTTGGCCAGCTCCTCGAGCGTTGTTGCCTCAACCACAGCCGGTCCTCACTCTCCCGCTTCGCGTTGTCGTCCTCGTGACGGGGTTACTCCCACTCGATCGTGCCGGGTGGCTTTGAGGTGATGTCGTAGACCACGCGGTTCACCTCGCGGACCTCGTTCGTGATCCGTGTCGAGATCGTCGCCAGGAGGTCGTAGGGCAGCCGCGCCCAGTCGGCCGTCATCGCGTCCTCGGCGGCCACGCAGCGGAGGGCAATCGTGTGGCCGTACGTGCGGAAGTCGCCCTGCACGCCCACGGACTTCGTATCGGTGAGGACGGCGAACGACTGCCAGAGGTCGTAGTACATCCCAGCCGAGGCGATCTCGTCCATCACGATGCGGTCCGCACGCTGGAGGATGCCGAGCTTCTCGCGCGTCACCTCGCCGATGACGCGGATCGCGAGGCCGGGCCCGGGGAACGGCTGGCGGTAGACCATCTCGTCGGGCAGGCCGAGCTCCTTGCCGGCGCGCCGCACCTCGTCCTTGAAGAGGTTGCGCAACGGCTCCACGAGGGTGAGGCGCATGTCCTTCGGGAGCCCGCCGACGTTGTGATGCGACTTGATCTTGGCCGCGGCGTTGTTGCCCGTCGAGGCGGACTCGATCACGTCGGGGTAGGTGGTGCCCTGCACGAGGAAGTCCACCTGTCCGAGGCTGCGCGTCTCGTCCTCGAAGAGGCGGATGAACGTCTCGCCGATGCGCTTGCGCTTGGTCTCGGGGTTCGTCACCTCCGCGAGCTGCTCCAGGAAGCGGTCCGTGGCATCGACGTGGCGCAACGGGATCGCGAGGTGCTCGCGGAACGTCGCGACCACCTGGTCCGCCTCGCCGAGCCTCAGCAGCCCGTTGTCGACGAAGATGCACGTGAGCTGGTCGCCGACCGCCGCATGCACGAGGCGTGCCGCGACCGCCGAGTCGACGCCGCCCGACAGCGCGCAGATCACCTTGCCGTCGCCCACCTGCTGCCTGATCGTCGCGATCGACTCGGCGACGAAGTTGCTCGCGGTCCAGTCGCCGCGGCAGCCCGCGACGTTGAACGCGAAGTTCTTGATCAGCTGGTCGCCCTGAGGCGTGTGCACCACCTCGGGGTGGAACTGGATGCCGAGGCGTCCCGCGCCGTCCGTCATGATCGACACCGGTGAGGTCTCGGACTGGCCGATCGAGCGCCAGCCCGGGGGCATCTCGATCACGTGGTCGCCGTGTGACATCCACACCGGCATCGCGGCGGGCAACCCCTCGAGGAGTGCGTTCCCACGCTCCGAGAGGTTCACGACGGCGTGGCCGTACTCGCGCGTCCCGGTCGGCGCCACCTTCCCACCGAGCGAGTACGCAAGGAGCTGCATCCCGTAGCAGATCCCGAGGACCGGCAATCCCTCGGTGAGCACCCACGGCGGCAGGTGGGGCGCCCCCTCCTCGTACACCGAGGCGGGGCCACCTGAGAGCACGAAGCCCTTCACGCGGAGGTGACTGAGCCGCTCGGGAGGGGTGTCCCACGGCACCAGCTCCGAGTAGACACCGGCCTCTCGAATGCGCCTCGTAATGAGCATCGAGAACTGCGACCCGTAATCGAGGACCACGATCGTCTCGGGGGCGTTCGGGGCGGGGGTGAGGACGTGCGCTGGCTCGCGACCCTCGGCGATTTCGAGGTACGCGGCGACCTCGCTGTCTCCGGAAGTGCGGATGCGAGCCTCGGGGGAGGCGGTGGACTCGGTCGTTTCGACCATGCGTGCCAGTTCCGGGGGAGGTCCCTGCTAGATTCGGATCGTACTCGCCGGGCATCGGATCCGGCAACGGAAGGTGCGTGCCGGTAGTGGGCCCACTGACCCACTACGTGCGTGTCGAGGTAGCCCGTGACGATCATCACAAGCGACGCACTGCCGAGACTGGTCGCCGCGATCGAGCGCGGCGAGGTCGTCGCGATCCCCACCGACACCGTCTACGGCGTCGTAGCGAGGGCGGACGATGCCGCAGCCGTCGAGCGGTTGGCCGACCTCAAGGGGCGTTCCGCGCAGCAGCCGGTGCAGCTCCTCGTGGCGTCCATCGAGGCGATCGCGCCGCACCTCGAGGATGCGCGCGCCCTCGAGCGGGTGCGGCCGTTCTGGCCGGGTCCGCTGACCGCCGTGTTGCACCTGCGCCCCACGTTCGCGAGCGCTGTCGTCACCCCCGAGGGCACCGTCGGTGTCCGCGTCCCCGACGACCCCCTCGCGCTCGCGGTGATCGAGGCCTGCGGCGGCGCGCTCGCGGCGTCCAGCGCGAACCGCCACGGCGAGCCGCCCGCCCTCACCGCCGCCGAGGTCGAAGCGGCCTTCGGGGCGTCGCTCCTCATCCTCGATGGCGGCCCGCGCCATGGCGGCGTCGCGTCCACGGTGGTGGACCTCGCGAGCAGCCCGGCGCGGATCCTCCGGGAGGGCCCGGTCTCCGCTGCCGACCTCGGCCTCGCCGAGGAGACGCCGTAGCGCCGGCGGGCAGCGTTCGCCATCGTCGCTCCTGACCACCGCCCGTATCCTGCGAGGGTGAAGCTCCCCACGAGGACCCAGCTGCGCTCCACGACCGCCGACGCGCTCCGTCTCGGGCGTGCGCTCGCGCTCGCGAGGTCCAGCCGCTGCCATCCCCAGGTCGACGGCAGCATCTCGGTGCAGGGGGCGCAGGCGGACATCGAGGTGGTGCGCGACGCGTTCGGCGTGCCGCACATCCGCTCGATGAGCGACGTCGATGCCCTGTTCGGACTCGGGTTTGTGCACGCGCAGGACCGCCTCTTCCAGCTCGACTCGACCAGGCGGTTCGCCCTCGGGCGGCTGGCCGAGGTAGCGGGCGCCGGCCTCGTGGAGAGCGACCGCTTCCTGAGGCGGCTCGGGCTGGCGGACCGCGCAGGCCGCGACTACGCACGCCTCGGTCAGGACGAGCGCACGCTCCTCGACGCCTACGCTCGAGGCGTGAACGCCGGCATCGCCGCGACGCGCGTCCTGCCTCCCGAGTACGCCCTCCTCGAGGCGCCGCCCGAGCCGTGGCACCCCGAGCACACGCTCGCCCTCGCGCGGCTGGTCCTGTTCACGTTCGCCCTCAACTGGGACACGGAGCTGCTCCGCGAGCGGCTGCTCACCGCCCTCGGCCCCGCGCGCGCCTTCGAGCTGGATGCGGTGCATCCCGAGGCGTACACGACCACTGGCCTCGATGTGCCCGCCGCCGACCGCGTCCTCCACGCCCTCGAGGCGGCGTTCGAGGCCGGGCTGCCGGTCGGGGGCGCCTCGAACGCGTGGGCGCTCGCCGCCAGCCGCACGACGACCGGCGCGCCGCTGCTCGCCTCCGACCCGCACCTGCAGGCGCGGATGCCCTCGTTCTTCCACGTCTCGCACGTCACCGGCGCAACCTTCGATGCCGTCGGCGCGGGCATCGTCGGGATCCCGGGCATCGTCCTCGGGCACAACGGCGCGCTGGCCTGGGGGATCACGGCGGGGATGGCCGACGTCGCCGACTGCTACATCGAGCGCGTCGACCCCGCCGAGCCCGCCCGGTACCTCACGCCCGAGGGCTGGCAGACCGGCCGCAGCCGCATCGAGCGCATCGGCGTGAAGGGTGGCGACACCGTCGAGGAGCGCGTCCTCGAGACCCGCCACGGCCCCGTCATCGGGCCCGTCATCCCCTCCGAGGCGCGCGCCGTCGCGCTCCGCTGCACCGCCCTCGAGGAGGGCGACCTCACGACCCCGTTCATCGCGATGCTGCGCGCGCAGACGCCCGAGGCGTTCGATCGCGCCCTCGAGCAGTGGCCGGGGTCGACGTTCAACTTCGTCTGGGCGGCGCGAAGCGGCGACATCGGCTACCGCATGGCAGGCAGCGTCCCGAGGCGCGCACACGGCGAGGGGCTGCTGCCGCAGGACGGCACCACCTCGACTGGCCCGCCGCCTCCACTCGCACCCCACGAGATGCCCCGCGTCGTGAATCCGCCGTCCGGCATCGTCGTGTCCGCGAACAACGCGCCGGGTGGCGAGGCGGAACTCGGCGCCGAGTGGTGCGATCCGTACCGGGCGGAGCGCATCGTCGAGCTGCTCCACCAGCGTGAGCGGCACAGCGTCGCCGCGTTGCAGCGGATGCAGGTCGACGTGTACTCGACTCCGCTCGTGCGGCTGCGCGACCTGCTCCTCGGCGCGCGCGCCCTCGAGGGCGTCCCCGCCGAGCTCGTCACGCGCTGGGACGGGCAGGCAGCCGCCGACAGCGCCGCCGCCGCGATCCTCGAGCTGACGTACATCGAGGTGGCGCGCGCGCTCGTCGTGCGGCTGGCGGGCGAGCACGCCGACATTGTCCTCGGGCGCGGCCTCGAGGCGGTGATCGGCAGCTCCTCGTTCCACTACCGCCTGCCCTCGCGCATCGTCGACGTCCTCGAGCAGCCGCGCGCCCCCTGGTTCGACAGCCCCGAGGAGCGCGACCGCCTGCTGCGGGCTGCGGCCGCGCGCGCCGTCAACGCCCTCTCCTCGAGGGCTGCGGACCCGCACGGCTGGCGCTGGGGGACAGCGCACACCCTGAAGCTCGCGCACCCACTGTCCCGGGTCCCGGTGGCCGGCCGGCTGTTCTCGCGAGGTCCGCTGCCCGTGGGTGGCGATGTGAACACGATCGCGCAGGGCGGGTTCAGCCTGCACCGAGGGCCCGCCGCGGGTGGGTTCTCGCCCGCATACCGGCAGGTGATCGACCTCGCCGCGCCCGATCGCTCGACGTTCTCGCTGCCCGGCGGGAACAGCGGCATTCCCGGCCACCCTCGCTACGATGACGCACTCGTGGAGTTCATGGAGGGGCGTCAGCGGCCGCTGCTCTACTCGCCGGCCGCCATCGAGCGGCACACCGAGCATCGCCTCCGGCTCGTCGCCGCCGCGGAAAGCACTGCATGACCCCGTCCCTCGACGCGTTGCTGACCGGCTACCGGGCTCTCATCGAGGCGGAGCTGCGGGAGGTCGTCGGTGCTCGCGAGGGCGAGCTGTGGTCGTGGATGCGGTACCACCTCGGGTGGGAGGACGCGGACGGGCGGCCCTCCGAGGCGGCCTCGGGCAAGCTCCTGCGCGCCGCGGGCGTGCTGCTGGCCGCTGAGGCGCTGGGCGGAGACCCGGCGCGGGCGGTCCCCGCTGCCGCCGCCATCGAGCTGGTCCACAACTTCTCCCTGCTCCACGATGACATCGAGGACCGCAGCGAACGCCGGCGCGACCGCGCGACCCTCTGGACGCTGATCGGGGTGCCCCAGGCGATCAACGCGGGGGATGGCATGCACGCGCTGGCCCGGCTGGCGCTGTTGCGCCTCGCAGCGCGGGGCTTCGAGGACGCCACGGTCCTCGCGGCCGCGCTCGAGCTCGATCAGGCGTGCCTGCGACTGGTCGAGGGCCAGCAGGCGGACATGGCCATGGAGGGACGAAGCGAGGTCACCCGCGACACGTACCTCGCGATGATCGAGGGCAAGACCGCGGCGATGTTTGCCACGCCGCTCGCGCTCGGGGCGCTGCTCGGTGGAGGGAGCTCCGCCCAGGTGCAGGCCTTCCGCGAGTTCGGACACCACACCGGCATGGCGTTCCAGGCCGCCGATGACCTCCTCGGGATCTGGGGCGATCCGCGGGTCACGGGCAAGGCCGCCAGCGACGACCTCCGCGCCCGCAAGATGACCCTGCCCGTGATCGCGGCCATCGAGGCCGGCGGGGATGAGGCCACCGCGTTCGCCCTCGACTACGCCCGCCCGCCCGCTCCGGGCGAGGACTACGCCGGTCTCGCTGCGCGCATCGAGCACCTCGGGGGGCGCGCCGCCACCGAGGCGTACGCCGCCGCCGAGGAAGCCGCAGCCCGGGACGCCCTCGCCCGCACCACCCTGGGCGAGGAGTGGCGCGAGGCGCTACTCGCCTTCAGCAGCGCCGCCACGTATCGAGCGAGCTGACCCGAGATGCTCCCGCGGCACACGGGGACCGCGATCATCCTCGTCGGGATGGCGCTCGTCGTGCTCGGTGGGCTGGTGGCCGCGGGTGCGCTCGGCTGGTTCGGACGGCTTCCGGGTGACGTCAGGATCGAGACGGAGCGTGTCCGCGTCTACGCGCCGCTCGCCTCGATGCTGGTCGTGTCGATCCTGATCAGCGTCGTGGTCGCCGTGTTCCGCCGCCTCCTCTGACGGAGGGGCAGTCGCGAGGGACTCGCCAGCTCTCGCCACTCTCGCCGCGTACGGCATTCGATGTATCCGCGAGATCCGTCACGGCCGCGAGGGGCGTGCTTGCGCAGGTTTGGGGTAGGGTGTGTACAGACACCTGCCGAAGGGACTCGCTCATGCGCTGGAAGACCGTACTGACGCTCGCCGTCGCCACCGCCCTGGTTGCCGCCTGCAGCTCTGGCACCGCGCCCACTCCGACGGCGACCGCCACCGTCCGCCAACCCACCCCGACGGCGACGGCCTCGCCGACCGCGACGAGCACCCCCACGGCCTCGCCGACGGCGACCGCGACGCCAGCCGTCTCCGTGCCCTCGCTCGGATCGCTTGGCGTGATTGACACCTACGAGCGCTGCGTCGAGGAGGGCTTCCGCGTCAACAGCCTAGAGCTGCCTCGGCAGATCGTGAGCGTGGCCCCCGGCACCGTGAAGAGCGGCACCTCCGTCTCACTGGACGCGGTCGGGTTCAGGCCGAACTCCGGCGTCGAGGTGCGGGTGTTCGTGCCCGGGACGACTCAGGTGACGCAGCCGCTCAATCAGACCGTGGTGAGCCAGGCGGGGCAGGCGAGCATGACGTTCGCCATGCCTGACCTGAGGGTGCTCAGTGGAAGCACCACGCTCCCGCCGTGCATCGGCATCGTCGTGTGGAGTCCGTCAGAGATCGGCGGCGCGATCTTCCTCGTCGTCGCGCAGGAGTAGCAGGCGCCCGGGGCGGCGGAGCCCCCGGCTGACCGCTCACCCCTCGGATGGCGCCCCTGCCTCCGAGGGGATGAGCGGTCAGCGCAGGCTGAACGGCGGATAGCGGTCCGTCAGCATGAAGAACGCGTACGCCTGGACGCGCAGGCACCAGCGTCCCACCCCCAGCACGTAGTCGAAGAGCGCCCTCGGATAGCGGCCTGTGACGAGGATCGCGAACCAGGCCACGAGCACCGCAAACACCACGCCGATCAACAGGAACGCCAGCACGATGTAATGCGGGATCGCCAGGAGCCACTTCACGAGGGGCAGCCACCGGTTCAGCGTGCTGGCGTCGGGGTAGTCCAGGTCGAGGTGGACCGCCTGTTCGTCCTCGGTGGAGGGGTACTCATCGCGCATGAGCGTGACGTATGCGCCGATGCGGCTGCCGAACCGCGCGAGGGCCAGCTGGAAGTCGAACCACCAGCGCGGATAGCGCTGGCGCACGAGGATCATCAGCGCCGTCGCCACCGCGATCCCACCGGCGATGCTGCCGCCGCCCTCCCGCACCGTCTCGCCCTGGTCATCGAGCATGACCGTGCCGGAACCGCTCGAGGTGATGAGCGCGAGAATCACGAGGATCGGGATCGCCCAGAGCAGCCGGAAGAACGTGCTCAACCGATCCAGCCGGTCCGGGTAGTCGATGTCGAGGCGAGCCGGATAGGGCGCTTCGGCGGTGACCATGGCAACCTCCTGAACACGTTCAGGATACCGCCCGGGGATCCACCTACCGGGTGAAGCGCTCCTCGATGAGCCGGCGGGCGACGCCCGCCTCGTCCCAGTCGATCGAGCCACCGGCGCGCTCGATCGTCGATTCATGGCCCTTCCCGGCGAGCAGGACCAGGTCCGTCGGCGTCGCCAGCTCGAGGGCGCGCGCGACGGCAGCGCGGCGCTCGGGCACCCGCTCGAACGTGCTGCCCTCGCTGCCGCCGGCGTCACGCATCGCTGCGGCGATCGCCTCGAGGATGGCGTCGGGGTCCTCGGACCGCGGATCCTCCTCGGTGAGCACGGCGTAGGCGCCCAGCTCCGCGACCACCCGCCCGAGGCCCGTGCGCCGCTCGGGCGCGCGCTCCCCCGCGCAGCCGAAGACCACGATCACCCGCCCCTCCACGAGGGGTGCAAGCTGGCCGAGCACCTGCCGCATCGCCTCGGGGGTGTGCGCGTAGTCGACGATGACGGGGAACGGCGCGCCCTCGATGCGTTGCATGCGCCCCGGCACCCCCGGCGAGCGGGCGACCCCTGCGGCCGCGGCCATCGGATCGAGTCCCAGCGCGGCCGCGGCACCGATCGCCGCCGTGGCATTGAGGATGTTGAAGTCGCCCGGCAGCGGCACGCTGGCATCGATCTCCCACTCGTCGGTGACGAGGGAGAACGTGGACCCGTCGGGCCACGGCAATGCATCGATCGCCCGGAGGTCCGCCGCACGACTGCGCATGCCGTATGTCAGCACCTCGGCGCCAGCGCCGCGAGTGGCGTTCGCGAACCGCTCCCACGAGCGGTCGTCGCGATTCACGACGCCCACGCGCCGGACCTGCTTCGTGGTCGGCCCTCCGAGCATGGTGAACAGCCGCAGCTTCGCCGCGCGGTACGCCTCGAGGGTCCCGTGGAAATCGAGGTGATCCGACGTCAGGTTGGTGAACACCGCGACGTCGAACTCGCAGTCTGCGAGGCGGTCGAGCGCCAGCCCGTGCGAGGTCGCCTCGACGATCGCGTGCGTGCAGCCGGCCTCGACCATCTCGGCGAGCGTGGCCTGCACCACGGGCGCCTCCTGTGTCGTGAGCCGCGTGGCATTCGAGGTGAGGTCCCCGCCGAGGCCAATCCGCGTCCCGATCGTCGTCAGGAGGCCCGTGCGCACGCCGGCCGCCTCGAACGCGGAGAGCGCGAGGAACGACGTCGTGGACTTCCCGTCCGTCCCCGTGACGCCGACCACCGTGAGCTTCCGCGCCGGGAACCCCTCGTGGGCGGCGCTCACCGCAGAGAGCACCCGCCGAGGATCGGCGACCTCGACGACTGGCACGCGCACGCCTGCCGCGAGCAGACCGTCGGCACGCCCTCGAGCAGCCACGATCACCGAGGCTCCGGCGCTCGCCGCCTGGAGGGCGAACGCGTGCCCGTCGAACCGCAGCCCCTCGACACAGACGAAGGCATCACCGGCCTCGACGGCCCGCGAGTCGAAACGGATCGCACCGACGGCCGGCAACTCGGTGCGCGAGGTGCCATCGGGAAGCCCGAGGCGCCAGTCGCCGCGTGGAGGCACGGGGGAAGTGACCATGGCGGCACGGTACCTCGAACGTTGGCTAGGAGGTGCCGCCGATCGAGTTTCGGCGGTATTTCGAATGGCTACTGCCACCAGCGGCGCTGTAGTTCATACTGTGCAATCGATCACCAACCGCAGATTCGAGGGGAACCGATGCCCGTTCAACTGACCGACGAGATCAAGACCACGCTGAACAATGCCCGCGCCGATGGCTTCCCGGTCCTCGTCGCCAGCGTGGACGCCACCGGACAGCCCAGCGTGTCGATTCGCGGCAGCCTGCACGTGCACTCGGACAACCAGCTGGCGATCTGGATCCGGAACGCGGATGGCGGCATCCTCAAGAGCGTCGCCGTGAACCCCCTCATCGCGATGTGGTACCGCAACACCTCGAGCAACGTCGCCTACCTCATCCACGGCGAGGCGAAGCGCGATGACTCCGAGGCGATCCGCCAGCAGGTGTACGACTCCTCCCCCGAGGGCGAGCGCAACATGGACCCCGAGAAGAAGGGGACCGCGCTCGTCATCGATGTGGTGCGCATCATCCAGCGCGGCCAGGTGCTCATGGAGCGCTAGCTCACACCTCGGGTCACGCCTCGGGAGATGTGCCGAATGGGGGATCGTGTGGCCGTCGCACTCACTGATGACTTCAAGAACGCGATCAACAACGCCCTGAGCGACCGGGCGCCGATCGTGTTTGCAGCCGTGGACGACCTCGGGCAGCCGTTGCTGTCGTTCCGAGGCAGCGCGCAGGTCTACTCGGACAACGAGATCGGGCTGTGGGTCCGGAACCAGGACGGCGGGTTCGTGAACGCGATCACCGCGAACCCACGAGTCGCGCTCCTCTACCGGAACGCCGAGACCCGCTTCGCCTTCCAGGCCCACGGCGAGGCCCGCCGCGCCGATGACGAGGCGACCCGCGCGCGCGTCTACGAGATGGCGCCCGAGGCGGAGCGCAACGCGGACCTCGAGCGCAAGGGTACCGCCGTCCTCATCGAGGTGGTGCGCGTGATCCAGCGCAACCAGGTCCTGATGGAGCGCTAGCCCGAGGGCTCGTCAGGACTAACCCACGACCTCGGAAACCTCGTACGACCTTGGACCGCCCGAGGTCGTACGAGGTCTCCCGTGATGCCTCAGGCTCCCCGCCCGGCGGCCCACCCGAGGCGCGACGACCCTCGAAGACCCCTCACACAGCTCGGCTCACACCAGGTCGTGCCTCGCGTCCGCGAATGGGGCGAAGGCAGCGAAGCCATCCGCGAGGCGTTCGCCGTCGGGTGGCGCGTAGCCTCGCCAGCGCCTCACGCTGACCGCCAGCCCGATCGCGACCACCAGCAGGGCGACTCCCCAGCGCCACAGTGCCATCGTTCCACCTCCTCAGTCCCGCGCACCGGCGGGTGCACCCCTCCACCATCCGATGGCGAGCGCGGCGTGCGCCTCAACCGAGGCGCCCCGCCCGTGCCGGTTCTCTCGTCTTCACGGCGCAGGCCTCGAGGCGTGGGGGCGCGACTCGCACGACTCGCACGACGGTGATGGCGCTGTGACACCCCACACCCTCACACGATGCGATTGGAATCGAGGCGTTCTTACGATTCGGCACCCGCGAACACGGGAGAGCACCGCGGAGTGCATGTAGGAGGCGAACATGTGCGTTCATCACTGGACGATCGAGCCCGCCGAGTCAGCCCAGAGCGAGGGCGTATGTACTCGCTGTGGCGCAACTCGCATGTTCCAGAACACCGCAGTTCCGCGCGAGGATGACGCGCGATTCATCAGCGCCCGCACTCGAGGCCCCCTCGATCGCCCTCGCAGATTCGAACTCGCACGTTCGAACCATGCGTTCGACTCGTGGGACTAGTTCGGCCAACGTTGATCGCCTGGATGAGCAGATCGATCGCACGTGACGGCACGTGACAGCACGAAGGTCAGACACAGAGCTGCGCTGGTACATCGGATCTGGCGGATGCAGCGCGACACGGGAGGGCACCATGGTCAGGATCGAAATGACCGATGCGTCGGGGCAGGTGTACCCGGTGTTGATCTCCTCGGGAGTGGAACTGGCACCTCAGACTGACGAATCTGGAGTCGACGTCATCGACATCCTGGACGCCGGTGGCCGGACGGTGACCCGAGTGCGCTGGGACGCCGTGCTCAGCGCCGCCGTCGAGCGCAACGCTCGCGTCCACTCGTAGCGCGGGTTACCCCGAGTGCCGCGTCAAGATCGGGTGGTAATCGCTGGATATGTTTGTTGCGGCGACCTCACATTGTGCCGATCTACACAGATCCCCGTATTCGAGTGCGCGTTTCAACAGTAGGCTCGCCTCATGAGTGTGGAGAATCGACAGCACGCTGCGGCACGCCCTGCCACCCGAGGTGAGTCGACACAACGCCTCGAGGATGAGTTGCTGGCGCTCCGGGCCGAACGCGCGCGCGAGCGGGCACAGACCGATGTCCTCCGCACCGTCGATGCCATCGGCCGGACCGCGCTCACCCAACCAGACGACCTGGCCCGCCGCGTCACATCGGACGTTGCGCGTGCCGTGGGCGCACAGGTCGGTGCGCTGTTCCTCGGCACGGCGCCCGAAGTGCGGCTGGCCGCCCTCGCCACGGCCGATTCTCTCGCGGGTCTCACGGCGCCGGACATCCGCACAGAGGTCCTGCCGACCGCGCCGGTCGTGCTGAGCGCGGACATCAGCCTGGACCCCGTCGACGAGGACATCGAGTGGCTCAGGCGGTTCGCGCCGGGCTGGGTCCCGCGCAGCTACCTCGCGCACGAGGTCCGGTCAGCGCCGGGCGGGCGCATCCTCGGTCGGTTCGTCTTCGCGAGTGGCGAACGGGGCCAGTTCTCGGAGCGGGACCAGGACGTGGTCGCCGGTGTGAGCGCGCAGGTCTCGGTGGCCCTGGAGAACGCGCTGCTCCTCGAGGAGACGCAACGCGCGATCCGTCATCGCGATGAGTTCCTCAGCATCGCCTCGCACGAGTTGAAGACGCCCCTCACCGTGCTCAAGGGGTACGCGCTGCTCCTCGCGCGGCGGCTGCGGTCGGGTGCCGTGAGTGCCACCGACGTCGCCGGGGTCGCGGAGGAGCTCGCAGCCGCTTCGGAGCGGCTCGACCAGCTGGTCAACGACCTCCTCGACACGTCGCGCATCCGCACGAGGCGACTCGAGCTCCGCCCGACCCTGATCGATGTGCGCCGGCTCGTCGAGTCGGTGGTGGCGCGCTTCCAGCAGCCGAACGCCGGGACCCACGAGTTCATCCTCGAGGTAGAGGCCGGCCTGGTGGGATTCTGGGACGAAGGGCGCGTCGACCAGGTGCTCACGAACCTGGTGAGCAACGCCGTGCGCTACTCGCCCGACGGAGGGCTCGTGCGCGTCGTCGTGGAGCGCATGGCCGACGACGTCCACATCGCGGTCACCGATGAGGGCATCGGCATTCCGCTGGAACGGCAGAGCCAGCTCTTCGAACCCTTCCAGCGCCTCCACGCGGACAAGCGGATTGTCGATGGCACGGGCCTCGGCCTGTACATCAGCCAGCAGATCGTGGGCCAGCACGGCGGATCGCTGAGCGTGGAGAGCGCCGCGAACGCCGGGGCCACGTTCACCGTGCGCCTGCCGATGGCGCTGCCCGGCGTCGTGACCGGCGACTAGCACCCTACCTGCCCACCCCGCCTGCCACTGCCCGCCTAGAGGCGCACCGGTCGCGGGCACCTCGGCGGACGACTCGCGGGGCAACTCAGCCGGACAACTCAGGCGCGGCAACTCAACGAGGGTGCAGGCGGTGACCCTGGCGACGGAACTCTGAGGGCTCGAAGATCTCCCACAGGCGCGGCAACTCAACGAGGGTGCAGGCGGTGACCCGGCGGGCGATACCCCTCGCACGGACGGCACCACTCGACGCCCGCAGGATCGGGAACCGCCTCCCCGCGCGCGCCAGCACGAGCTTGACGCCGCACTCGCGGCAGCGCCCGCTCGGCCCTCGAGACTCCGAGCCCAGCCAGTCGACAGTGCTCGCCGCCGCCGCCGGCGAGTGGCAGTACGGGCAGTGCCACGTCTCGGCGCGGACCCACACGGTAAGGTGGTCACGAGGCAGTAACAGGGACTCGGGCGGCCGGAGCTCCGTCATGAGGCCCTCCTTCACCCCTCGAGCGTACGGAGCTGCCCGTTGCACACCCGTCACGCCGGTGCACCATCGAGTGAAGGAGGAGCAGACAACATGCCGGGTCGCGCTGTTACGGTTTCGCAAGGCTCCCGCAATCACCGGAACCGTGCGAGAACGGTCTGTGCGTAGCATGACACGGTGCTGAAACGCCCTGTCGGTGATCGTGTCGGTGTGGACGACGCCGCGCGCTCACCCTGGACGGAAGGAGACCACCATGGCAACCGAGCAACTCATCCTCGCGGTCGACGATGAGCCGGCCGTGCTTCGAGTCGTCAAGCTCGCGCTCTCCAGCGAGGGGTTCCGTGTCCTCGGAGCATCGAGCGCCCAGGAGGCGCTGAGCATCGCCGAGTCGTATCGGCCGGACCTCGCGCTGATCGACATCATGATGCCGGAGGTCGATGGGTTCGAGCTCATGCGCTCCCTCCGCGAGCGCGCCAACATCCCGATCATCCTCCTGACGGCCAAGCGCCGAGACTCGGACAAGGTCCTCGGCCTCGAGCTGGGCGCCGACGATTACCTGGTCAAGCCGTTCAATCCCGACGAGCTCGTGGCGCGCGCCCGAGCCGTGCTCCGCCGACCGCATCGCACCGACGGGACGCCTCAGGTGGTGCGCTGGCGGGACATCGAGATCGACCTCGAGCGCCGCCTGGTGCGCCAGGGTGGTGAGATCGTCAACCTGACGCGGACCGAGTGGATGCTCCTCCAGCATCTGGCCGCGAACCCCGGCAAGATCATGCTCAACGCCGAGCTGCTCGCGAAGGTATGGGGCCCCGAGTACCGCGACGACCTCCAGTACCTGCGGGTGTGGGTGTCGCGACTCCGGCGCAAGCTCGGCGCGTCGCTGATCCGCACGTTCCAGGGCATTGGCTACATGCTGCCCGTTGATGGCGACGACTCGAGTGCGGACGAGGATGCGCTGTCCGAGGCGGACGAGCTGGACCTCGCCGAGGACGCGACGATGGCGCTCGATCCCGCCGAGGCCCGGGCGGAGCCGCGCTAGCACCCCTCGGCCGCTGGTGACG